>SCUC01000524.1 GCA_004322375.1 Bacteroidota bacterium | reverse complement strand
AGAAGCATATTATTCCGGTTATACCTGATAGATCGTTTCCTAGGAATCATAAAATACCCAATAAGGCTTTTCTTAAACGCAGAAAGGCTATTTAATCCTTAACCTGACAGCATTGCCCCTGTATCCCCTCCTTCACAAGGAGGGGACAAGAGGAGGTAATGTAAGGTAAACTTGAATCTTATGTTATTTCTACAGACAATATGAACCTACATTCACGCACTTTAAGCTCAGCCTATATGCACTGGGCAAAATCTCAAGGCAGCATCAACTATAATCTTGCTGTCAGTGGTATTCCCGACTACCCCCTAAACGAAATCCCTTATAGACCGGAAGACATTGTTCTTTCCGGCTCCGGCTCTTATGGCTACCCGCCATTGCTGCAAGCTATTGCCTCACGGTATAACATTTCTCCCGATTCTGTGGTAACAACTCTTGGCGCTTCGATGGCAAATTATCTCGTCATGGCATTGTTGCTGCAACCCGGGGATGAAGTGTTAATCGAACATCCCGCGTATGAGCTGTTTGTTTCAACAGCAATGTTCCTTGGAGCATCGGTCAAGCGATTTGAGAGAAAATTTGAGAATGGATTTCAAGTAAAAGTTACTGAACTCGAAAAAATAATTACGCCAAAGACGAAGCTTATCGTTGTAACGAACCTTCATAACCCCACAAGCGTTTATACCGATGAGAAGAGCATAAAACAGCTTGGCGAGCTTGCTCGAAGCGCAGGCGCGAAAGTTTTAGTGGGGGAAGTGTATCTCAATACAGTTTTTGATAGAAATCCTTTTACGGCGCTTCATTTAGGAGATGAATTTATTACCACCAATAGCTTGACAAAAGCATACGGACTGAGCGGCTTGCGTCTCGGATGGATTTGCGCCGAACCCGAAATAGCGCGAAAGTTATGGCGTATGATTGATTTGTTGTATGTCAACCATGGTACGTTAAGCGAACGATTGGGAGTACGCGCATTTGAGTATCTCGAGACAATAGTAGCCCGTTCAAAAGCGATACTTGATACCAACCGTGCTCTCTTCAATAAATTTCTTGATGAGCGAAATGATATTGAATGTATAAGTCCGGAGTATGGAACTGTGCGTTTTCCCCGCTTGAAGCATGGCAACGTAGATAGACTTGTTTCAGTTCTACGTTCAAAATACGATACTCTCGTTGCTCCCGGCAGCTATTTTGAAATGCCTGAACATTTCCGCATTGGATTGTGCTGTAAACCGGAAATTTTTGAGGAGGGATTGAAGAGGTTGGGGAGGGGGTTGGATGAGGTGTGATGTGGGATGTGGGTAATACAGGAAATAATAAATCTCGACAGAGTAATATTACTCAAGTTGACTGTTTACGGTCATGCGGTAAATAGGTCTATTTTCACATATTATTAAAAAAACGGTCAACTTAATCAATATTATAAAGATGAACGGGAACCGGAAACACAAAACTGGAAACAGATAACAATTAACAAATAACATTTAACAATCTTGATTCATCTTTCAATTCCTGATATCGCGATTATTTTGGGGTTCTTCGGACTTGTTCTCTATGTAGGATTTCGTTCATCAAGGAAAACACATAAAACAGAGGAGGATTTTTTGCTTGCAGGGCGTTCGCTGACGTTGCCGATTTTTGTCATGACGCTGGTCTCAACATGGTACGGGGGGATTCTGGGAGTGGGGGAGTTTTCATACCGATATGGGATTTCAAATTGGGTCACGCAGGGAGTGCCATACTATATTTTTGCGGCGATTTTTGCTCTTGTATTGGCTAAGAAAATACGTGAGACAAATTTGTACTCAATTCCCGATAAGCTGGAGCTTTCGTATGACAAAAAAACGGCGTTGCTAGGCTCGGTGCTGACTTTCATTCTTATGCTGCCTGCGCCATATATACTTATGCTCAGCGTATTTCTGCAATTATTGTTTGGATGGAGTCTGCCATTAAGCCTTGGAGTTACTGCGCTGGTCGCATTATCATATCTGTATGTTGGAGGATTTCATTCCGATATAGACACGGATGTTGTGGAATTTGTTTTTATGTTTTTGGGATTTGCAATCATTCTTCCCTTTTGTATTGACCATTTTGGGGGGTGGAGATTTTTGAAAGCGAACCTCCCGCCGCTTCATCTTACGTGGCATGGAGGAAATTCGGCACAATACATTCTCGTCTGGTTTTTTATAGCCTTATGGACGCTTGTTGATCCAGCGTTTCATCAACGATGTTATGCAGCAAAGGATGGTGCAACGGCACAGAAGGGAATTTTTGTTTCTATTTTGTTCTGGCTGGTATTTGATTTCATGACGGCAACAGCAGGCTTATATGCAAGAGCAACGCTTCCCAATCTCACAGACCCGATGATGGCATATCCCATGTTAGCCGAATCTGTTCTTCCCTCTGTAGCTAAAGGATTTTTCTATGTCGGGATGCTTGCGACAATTATGTCAACGTTAAATACCCTTGGGTTCGTTTCAGCCCAAACGCTGGGGCGGGACTTACTTCAACGATATGCGATGTGGGATATGAATAAAAAATACAAAACTCCCGCCATGGACGAGGCTCGCTTCCAGCGGCAAATTCCAAATTCCAGGTCTGTAGCGTACGAAGTGCAAACCACTCTTCTTGATGAAACAAGACGAGACATGCCAATAACGCCAACCCTGAAACCTGCCGATGTTGTCGAGCCTCGACTCTGTCGGGAAACCTTAAACTTGAAACTCTCCTCAGTGCAACTGACAAGAATAGGTTTGATTGTTTCTTTTGTGGTTTCAGTTATCTTCGGTTTACTGGTTCCGAGTGTGATAAAAATTTGGTACACAATTGGAACGATTGTGATTCCCGGCTTGCTTGTGCCGTTAATAGCGAGCTATTTTGAGCGATTAAAAATTCCCGCAAAGTATGCGTTTCTTTCGATGCTATTGGGATGGTTGACTTCGCTGAGTTGGTTGATAGCAGGCGGCGGGGGAGAATACCCTTTAGGAATTGAACCGATGTATCCGGGGTTAGTTATTGCAGTGGTGATGTGGGTGATGGGGAGGACTGTTGAGCGGAGGGGCTAGGGAGCGAAGGAGGAGAG
>SCUC01000523.1 GCA_004322375.1 Bacteroidota bacterium | reverse complement strand
GTTACCACTCAGTAAATACGACGTTGCCATTTTATATTCCTGCCCCTCCTTTCCTTGTCAATCCATTCGGGACATTGGGCGCTGTCATTCGTATCCGTGAACCGTTACGGGAACGCAAAGCGCTTTTTGATATTGGCATTGCCGGACCACTTGCCGGTCTTGTCGCAACTTTTCTGGTTTTGATAGCCGGATTCATCACGCTGCCTGATAAAGCGTTCCTCTATACCATCCACCCGGAATATCTCAAAGGTATTTACCCGCCGGAACCGGGACTCGCATTCGGTGATTCGCTCTTTTTTATATTTTTGAAAGTCTCTTTCTCAGGCAGCGGGTTTATACCGCCCATGAATGAGATTTATCATTATCCATTTCTCTGTGCCGGATGGTTTGGACTTTTCATCACTGCCATGAATCTTCTTCCTGTGGGTCAGCTTGATGGTGGGCATATCTTATACGCTCTTCTCGGGACGAAACAGGGAATAATCTCACGGATATTCCTCGTCATTATTATCCTGCTTGGAGTAAGTAGTTTTTTACCGTTTGTTCCCTGGGTATATGAGCCTTCAATGACCGGATGGTTGCTCTGGGCTGCTATTCTTTATTTCATTATAAAAATTGATCACCCCCCCATCCCGGATGAGACTCCGCTTGATACAAAAAGAAAAATTCTGGGCTGGGCAACGCTAATATTCTTCATTTTCATCTTCATCCCCCTTCCTTTTTCCGGTATAGCGTTTTAAGATTGTATCAAGTGCCACGCACTATTCTCTTTGTCGCTTAAACTCATATTCGATTCAGTAGTTCATTGATAGTGGAAGTGCGTGGCACTTGTCCCCTCACTTGTAAATACAATAATATTTTCGTAGAATCCCACAGCATTTAGGATTTGAGTAGCGATGGGTTTCATACCTATCGCTACAGAGCAGTCGTAAATTAAGGAGTTTCATTTCGTTTGAGGATTTATGAAAATATTTGTTAGTTCCACCTACATAGACCTTGTTGAATATCGCCGGGCAGTTGAAAAGGCTATCAATCTCCTTGGACAACAATTCAAAGGCATGGAGTATTTCGGCTCCCGTTCCGAAGAACCAAAAATTGTTGCCTTCAATGAAATTGACCAATGCGATATATTTGTCGGTGTATATGCCCATCGGTATGGGTTCATTCCTGATGGTGACACAAAATCAATCACTGAGCAAGAGTTTGACTATGCGCGTAAACAGAGCAAGAAAATTCATTCTTACCGAGTAAGCTCAAAACAGCCGTGGCTGCCGGAATACATTGAAGGAGACCCTGGTAAAACAAAACTGACAGATTTTATCAAACGGATAGAGAAAGATTTTGTCCGCCAAGAATTTACTACCCCCGAAGATTTGCTTGCTAAAGTCTCTCCCGATTTATCTCGCGAGATGGCAGCTGAAGGTAAACCAGTTATCACAACTCATCCTCTCCCTCCAATTCCCTATTTCGTTCACCCATACCCATTACAGGAACATTTTACCGGGAGAGCAACAGAGCAAGACATGCTTACAAGCTGGTTGACAAAAGAACCGGCTCCTCTCTTTTCTCTTATTGCTATGGGAGGGATGGGTAAATCTGCATTATCATGGGTCTGGACAAATCAAGTATTCTCACTTGGCATTCCAATCGAAGGCGTCTTCTGGTGGAGCTTTTACGACAGCGAAGGCAGAGACTTCAATAAATTCCTTCAAAAAGCTATCGCTTATGTTAGTAATGGAGCTATTACTCCTGAGCAAATTAACTCCCCGCGGGATGGGATTGAAATATTGGTAAACATTCTTAGCCAAAAACGATTTCTCTTTGTGTTAGACGGCTTTGAACGAGTATTGCGCTCTTACGCTCGTATGGATGCCGCGTATCGCGGCGACGAATTTGATAAGGATGAAAAAGGTGATTTCCGCTCCTGCACCGACCCCAATGTTAGCATGTTTTTAAGACACACTGTCTCTGGTACGCTTTCCAAAATACTCATTACTTCGCGGTTGTTTCCGCGAAAGTTAGACGACCTTGCCGGAGCTAAAAAGCATGAGCTGACAGGTATGGACCCGGCAGACGCAGTAGAGTTTTTCAAGAAACAAGGTATTAAAGGAAATCACACTGAAATTGAAGCGGTTTGTAGCATGTACGGCTATCACCCACTGACACTCCGGTTACTTGCAGGCGCGCTTGCGCACGACCCGCGCTGTCAACACGATATTAAGCATGCCCCAAAGGTTGACCCTCTTGATGACATGAAAGAACAAAAAATCCTCAAGTTCGCGTACGATTGCCTGCCGGATGAAGAAAAACAACTAATCAGCCGCCTCGCCGCTTTCCGCAACCCTATGAAATGGGATACGATACGCGATATTTTTATTCAATCCGGTAGAGACGGCGCGGCGCGCCGTCTCT
>SCUC01000522.1 GCA_004322375.1 Bacteroidota bacterium | reverse complement strand
TTACTGTAACCCCATCGAACGCTGTCATACAACGCTCGGCAAGTAAAGCATTTGTTGTAACATTTGCCCCCGATTCCGAACAAACAGAAACCGGCACAATAATCTTTACCCATAATGCTGCGGGTTCTCCGGATACAGTTACATTGGAAGGGATTGGAGTTGAAACAGACCTCGTGATTCTTAATGCCTCATTGCTCAAGGGCTGGAATTTGGTTTCACTTCCAGCGTTGGTGGCAAATGATTCCGCCAGTAATATTTTCCCTGCCGCAATTTCAGAAGCCTACCTTTATGATGTGAACATCGGTTATCAAACAAGCGCAAATTTAGAAGTCGGAGTAGGGTACTGGCTAAAATTCGATTCCGCAAGAACGACATCAGTAACAGGTATTCCATTCTACGAAGATACTATCAATGTAAAGACCGGATGGAATATCATCGGCTCTCTATCTGATTCTATTCAGTTTGAATCTGTAACCTCAATTCCCGAAGGAATTATCTCGTCCCAGTTGTTTGGGTATAACGCAGGATATTTTTCCTCCGAAATGCTAGAGCCTGCAAGAGGCTATTGGATAAAAGTCAATCAGGATGGGAAATTGGTGTTGAGGTATGTAGGCAGTAGGGCGACTCACTGAGTCGCCCCCTTGACGATTCAGCGAATCGTCCTACATGAAGTTAAACCGCAAGAATAATCTCCTCCCAATTGTTTGGATATAACGCAGGGTATTTTTCCGCCGAAACAATAAAGCCTGCAAGAGGCTATTGGATAAAAGAAGGGTGTAGAGCAAAAGATAATACCTAACCTCTTCGCTCCTTAACGCTTGCCTGCCTTCTGTGACTTCGCGTAAAAGAGCAAGCCGCAGGAGCGCGGAACGCGCACATGAAACGCTTCCCTAATCTTAAAATCTGATGATAGCACATCGAATAGAACCTCTACAAGATATCTTCTATTTCTTAAAATCGGGTTGTAGAGGTAACATTTTAGGTAAGATTTGCCGGAGAAGGATAAGTTTTATGGAAATAATTTTCCAGAATAGGCAAATATCAAAGAAAAACGTGTGTCCTATCCCACTTTTCTACAAATTTTGTGATGTAAGTGTTGACTACTCTTGAAAAAATATCTATATTTCCCCCCGTAATGGATGAAGCAATCTCCATAATAAAGGCAGTTGTAGAAAGTATCCCCCAAACCGCATTCGGCGTAGAGCGTCAAATGTTAATCGGGGACCTCATCTCACGGCTTTCGCAAGAAGAACGTATTTCTATTCGCGAACTGTTAGAGAGTTTCCTCTTAAAAATGTTTGAGATTGGGGCTTCTGATATTGACCTCGGCGGCTATGGCTCGCAAGGGCGGGTATGGTACCGGATTCATGGACAGAAGCGACCCGATAAAACATTGCCTGAGTTTAACCACGATGAAGCCAATGTTTTAATTCAGGGGATTCTTCTCGATCGCCAGCGTCAATTTCTGTTTGAGAATCGTAATCTCGATTTTTCCTACATGATTACGAAAACGGAAACGATGCGGCGTTTTCGCGCTGACGCATATTTCGATCTTGACCAGATTGCGATGAATATGCGCGCGATCAATCAAACTGTTCGCCCGTACAAAGCCTATGAGTTTCACGCGGGACTAACAAAGATTCTCAGTCTTGAGCATACCAAAGAGGGTATGTGCCTGGTAACCGGTATTACCGGTTCCGGGAAAAGTTCTACCCTCGATGCAATCATTGATGCTAACAATCACACGGTTGATGGTCACATTGTTATTATCGCGTCTCCGATTGAATATGTTCACAAGTCGGACCGTTGTATTATACGGCATCGCGAAGTTGGACGCGATGTGATGAGTTTTAAAGAAGGCGCGATCCAGTCCTTGCGTCAGGACCCGGATATTATTATGTTAGGAGAGTTACGCGACCCGGAAACAATATTAACCTCGCTCGAAATTACAGATTCCGGACATAAAGTGTTTTCCACGTTGCATACTTCATCCGCCGTAGAAAGCATTGACCGTATTATCGGTGAAACTCCCCCGAATGAGCAAGAACGTGTTCGCTACCGTCTTGCCGATGTTATCAGGTGTGTCATCTCACAGAAATTAGTTCCCAGTACCGATGGTAAACGCGTTCTCGCGAAAGAAGTGATGATTGCAACTCCTTCAGTTCGCGCCGCTATCAAAAATAATAACACCGGTGAAATTTACCAGATGATGTCTGAATCCGGCAATGACGGGATGACGACCATGGAACAGGATTTAAAACGACTCTTTTTACAACGTAAAATTACTCTGGAAAATGCTGTCAACTACGCGAATAACAAGCGTCGCTTACAGCAAATTCTTAATATCGTACCTCAGGGTGATTCATAATCACCTTATCAATTAAGAAACGTATTTTTTACAAGAACGAGTAACGGTATGGCTTCCTTAAAGAGCAATACAGCAATAGCATTCTATGTTGATGGACTTGAGCTGAAAGCAGCAAAGCTCTCGACAAAGAAAAATTCTATCGTATTAGAAGAGTTAGTGTCTGCAAATCTTATGACACGACTCGATGAAATTCAAACCGGTGAATCTTCCGGTACCGCAGACCTCGGGGCTGAACCGGCTCAAGAAGGATTCGGAACGATGGCTACGACGGAGATGCAATCCGATGTCGGGGCGGGAGGAGATAATAATAGCGTTTTCCTTAGTATCCTCTCAAAATATCAGCCCGGAAAATACGTTCTTACCTACGCGATTTCTGAACCGGGATTATACTACCATACCTTCGAAACTGATTTCGGACTTCAAGG
>SCUC01000521.1 GCA_004322375.1 Bacteroidota bacterium | reverse complement strand
CCAATGTTCCCAATATCGAATTGAAATATAGCGTCATTCCAGAATGGTCGGGGGGATACGTTTCATTCGCGCGGGTAGAGCATTGCAAATTTATTGTTGTGGACGGTTCTTCGTTTTGGCTTGGCACGAGCAACTGTGAGAAGAGTTATTTTTACACTTCAAGAAATCTGGGTATCGTCGTACGGAATGCGAGGCTTGCAGGTCAGATGCAATCTATTTTCTTAAAAAGCTGGAGCGGGAAGTACGTGGAACTGATTGCGCCTGATGGTGAGTACACCCCAAGAGAACATGGGGAGAGGAAGTGAATAATCTTCACACCCCTTGACCCCTCCACGTCTGCATGGTGCAGAAAGTCGTGGAGGGGGACAGTCTTGTTAGCCTTCCTTCACTGTACCATCAAACGATGCACAGTCGTAAGTAGCTATTCTGTTTAGCATGTTCTTCATCAAACGGACAGGATTGCTGGAGAACAAGAACAGTTGGGGTTTGGATGACTGTCGCTATCTATTATTTATCCCTAGCGATGGGTATAAAACCCATCGCTAAAGCAAAGACGAATTTATTTAACTATTAACAGCTTTTTCGATTCACTGAAACCACTCGCTTGCAGGCGGTAGTAATACATTCCGCTTGGAATTCCGCCGGCATCCCATACCTTCGAGTAACTTCCCGGGTTCATGTTTTCATTTACTAATGAAGCGACTTCCTTCCCGAGCAAATCATAGATTTTCAGAGTAACGAATCCTTGGTTCGCTATCTGGAAGCCGAAGGTCGTTGTGGGATTAAAGGGATTGGGATAATTCTGATTGAGCGAGAACTGTTTCGGCAGCTTTGCATTATCGTTAAGGGTTAACCTTAACCCTACCGATGATGCTGAATTTGTAATCATGGTAGAACCGCCGTTAGCAAGTTTTCTTGCTTTTCCATCAACAACAAGTTCAGGATTTGTTCCATCAAGAATATTCCATTGCACCTGTAAAGGATACTGTGCAGATGAAATATTGATTGGCACATTCTTGACTGCTTGTTTATTGTTCAACTCGACGAATTTGTTCGAAGCAAATCGAACATCGAAAATGCCAAGCGGTGGAACAGGAGGGAGCTCGAAACCGTTGTAATCCTTAACCGTGATTTGAGTTAAGCCAGTTGAGCTCCCTGTTCCAAAGTATAATGTTTGTTTATTACCGTTAGCATCTGTAATAGTTAACGAATTTAATTTTTTATACTCATCTCGCGAATCCATTAATTTGCTTGATGCGAGTGTTGAATTGAGCATGAGCTCACCATCTTGACTTGCTTTTACCCAATAGCCTTTCCCTTGTTCAAGCGCGTCGGTTGTATAATATCCATAGTTGTAACCGAAGAACTGTGATTCAACAAGTTCAGCAGGTTCTTCAATGATCGAACCGACGGGAACTGCCCCGGATACGGTTCCAATAAGATTCCAACCCGCTTTCAAATCAACCGTATCTGAAATGCGTGGTGTTCCGGACATAACAATACCCTGCGGGTTTCCAAATTTTAACCAATAGCCAACGCCGTATTCAAGAGTATCTTCATCGGAATACCCTCCTCCTTCACTGAACGAATACGCAAGCGTAGAAGAAGTGGGAAAGACAAAAGATTTTTCCGTGTTTGGTAAATCCATTGGCATCGAGACAAGATTCCATCCGCGGTTTACACTAAATGTTGCAGGAGGACCGGGTACTACTTGATGACCGTACAATCCCGTGCTTGTTCCAATGAGCAGCTCGTCAAAGTATAAAACATTGATTTGAGTTCCAACAGGGTAGGAATACCCGATAGTCCAGCTTGTTCCACCTTCCGGGATGAGATAAACATCAGAGCCAACTGCAACAAATACAGTATCATTGCCTACGGTAACAGCCCTGCCTTCAGCGTTTATGGACATCGGAAAGCCATTTAGCGGCATCACAGTCCAAAGACCACCGACCGGTTTGTAATATGCTACAGGGTGGTTTGTTCCGGCATCTGTTCCAACCGCGTAAATGGTGTCTCCGGTAGCGTTAACAGCCAGGTCGCGAATGGTAACGATGATATTCGTTCCCGTACTAGTGTTGGAGGAGGACATATCCTGTGTAGCAGACCACGTAGCGCCGCTACGGGTAATTCGATAGACGCTCCATCCCGCGGGACTACTTAAATCGTATTGAACTCCGATATAGACAACGGTATCGCTTCCTTCCGTGAGAACAAGAATGTCGTTCACATCAACATCGTTGCCCACGGAACCGGATTGAATTAAAATCTGATCCCACGTACCCAATGCGCCTGAACTATCGCTATAAAATAAGCCGCCTTCCGACATGTCATCTGCATTGTAACCTGCAAATACCTGAGACGTTTTGTATTGATTGACTTCAATAGAAGCAATTCGAACTGGAGGGGCGGAGAAATTGTATGGAGCATTTTCAGCCGTAAAAACTTGTTCCCATGTTGAGCCGCGATTTGTTGTTTTGTACACACGAGCGTTGCCGACATAGGCAGTTTGACCGGATGTATCGGAGGGATCCATATCAGTGGAATAGTACGGGGAGCCATCTCCATTCGGGAACATAGCCAGCGACCATGACGGTGACGTTTGGTATCCTGTTAATGAACGGACTCCTGCTTTTGAAGCAACCCATGCATAATTTTTGGAAGCATCCATATCGAAATCGTTCACTTGAACTGCTTCAACACCATCATCAATTTCGAAAATATCATGGGCAGAATTGTAGCTCGCCCCGATACCTTGATCTGTTGTCATGTACACCACTGCCGAGTCGTTAGGGTCAACGGCAACGGGACCATCGTTTGCATGAGTTTCAAAAGTGCCGCCGCGGGGCATGTATTCCCATGTTGTGCCTCCGTCAGAACTTCCCATCGTTGAAGAGTATGTTTCGTATGAGGCAGAAGTTCCGGCAAAAGCAAAGTTTGGACCCATGACGCCAACGATACCGGTAGCAACTGTTGTCCAGTTTGTTTCATCATCGGAATAGGCAATGGATTTATTAGCGCCATTCGTTGTGCCGAGAAATAATCTTCCATCAGGAGCTATACCAAATGTAATCCAATCGAAGCTTGTGCTTAATCCGGTTGTGCCAAGGCTTGAAAATGTTGTACCGGATGTGAACGCATCGTAAGTATCTGAGCTAGAATACATTGCGGGAGTTGTTCCCGATTGAAAAAGATAGACTTGATTATTAAAAGGATTGACGTGAAGCGATCCGCCCGCCGATAACGTGAGCGGAGAGCCGTTAGCGATATCGTCATTGAATGCGCCATCAGATAGGTCAATAGTTCCCCAGTGGAGCTGGTTTCCATTTTCGATATAAAAGAGATACGAATCGTATATGACTAATGATGAGATGTTGCCTGAATCAACAACAGCAAGAGAACCTGCCCATGTGTTGCATTTGAGCAAGCCTATTTGATGAATAAAGAAGAGGTATTGCGAGCCTGCATCCGCGGCAATCTGCGTTATGCCGGATCCGAATCCTGCGGCATCATCAAGGTCAGGCAAGACTTGAAATGTGCCAAATGAAGATCGG
>SCUC01000520.1 GCA_004322375.1 Bacteroidota bacterium | reverse complement strand
GTATCATATCTTGAAAAACCATTTTCCTCAACCTCGTTAGCGCTTGTTGCTTCGAAGACAGATTTCAGGCAAAAAGTATTCGATGTTCTGAAAAAAAATGCACTTTTGGTAGAATGTAAAACTCCCTATCCGAATGAAATGTCTGAGTGGATTCAGAAGCGGGTGAAAAAGCTTGGCAAAACAATCGGTCTTGAGGCAAGCGCTCTGCTGATTGGTCGTACTGCAAATTCATTGCGGGTAATCCAAAGTGAAATTGAAAAGCTGTTTATTTACGTTGGGGATAAGGGGGAAATTTCGGTGGAAGATGTTGAGGAGGTCGTCGGCATCTCGAAGCAGTTCAACATTTTCGAATTACAAAAAGCGTTGGGGTCATCGAATATTGGCAAATCGTTAGAGATTCTCGAGCACATGTTGGATTCTGGAGAATCGGCAATCGGGATGAATGTCTTGCTGACAAAATATTTTCAAAAAATCCAGTTAGTGCACGAATTCCGTTCTAAAAAATTAAATGACTTCTCCCTGGCAAACAGCCTTGGCATCTCCTCAAAATTTGTTGGTGAATATCTCCAGGCAGCAAAAAACTACAGCGCTATGGATATCGAGCTTTGCTTCCGTCATTTGCTTGAAGCCGATGAGGCATTGAAATTTTCAGCAGATGAAAAGGTTACTATGACGATGTTGCTCTATAAAATCTTAAAAAAGGTTAAAACCGCTCAATATGAAACAATTTGAACTTTTTTTTAGGACTTAGGGAACATTGTGGTTGTTGACAAGTATAATGGTATGGTGAATGTCCGAACGTAATCAACCGTTGGTATCGCTGCCTGATGAAGACTTAGCCTCTGAATTTCAAAAAGGCAATGTCGTGGCATTTAACCTGTTGGTTGGAAGATATAAGGATGCGTTAGTAAATTATGTCTATCGGTATCTTGGCAATATTGATGAAGCGGAAGATGTAGCGCAAGATACATTCGTGCGGGTGTATAAGCACATAGATCAATATAAACCCATTGCAAAATTCTCAACGTGGATGTACACGATTGCTACAAATTTGGCTCGGACACAATACCAACGAAAAAAAAGATTTGCATGGTTCTCGGTTGGTCAAAATAGCCCGGAAGATGATACGCCTGTACGGGAGTTCAGTGACGGGCAATTATTGCCGGATGAACTTGCGGATGGGGCGTTATTACACGAGCGCATAGAAGATGCTTTGAGCAAGCTCCCTCAGGTGTATCGAGAAATTGTTATCCTGTTTGAGATAGAAGAAAAATCGTATGAAGAAATTTGCTTGATAACGGGATTAAACATCGGTACCGTGAAATCAAGATTGAATCGGGGACGAACAAAATTACAAGAGATGTTGAAAAGTGTTGTAACGATATGAACGAGCAAAACCACAATCGTGAACCCGAAAACGAGGTAGGCAAGCTGCTAAGGCAGTTGCCGAACGTCAACGCTTCATCCGATTTTGAAGCGAAACTCCAGCGTAGAATTGATTCGGAAGCATCGAAACAGGAACGGAAGAAATTGTTTGGATTTTTTATCTTTCCCCAACGTGTTCCTGTACTTGTAACTTCCATTGTTGCGTTAATGGCTGTTAGCGTGATTTCCTATTATCTCTTTTTGAAAAGTAAGCCCTCTACGTCAGAACAATTCAACAAGGTTTCTCAACCGCCTGCTCCATCGTTAGCCCAGGAAGAGAATAACGCCGCCGCAGAGCAGCCCGTCGAAGAACAATCACAATCAACAGAAATTACACCACAGGAAGATAGACCTGCTGCTCAATTTGGCGCTAAGAGAAAAAAAGAATCCTTAACGATACCGGGCGAACGTGCAAAGGGAGCGGAACAGGAGATAGTACCGCAAGCTCAGGAAGCGGGGGCGCTTCAAGCGAGCGAACCGGCTAATGTTATCATGAAGGAAGAAGAGCAACCGGTTACCCGGAAGGAGTTAATTGAGTCGGAAGCCAAAGATCAAGACAAAGCTAATCAGGTAATAGAAATAAAGCAAGAACCGTTACGAGCGGCTCCCACAACGCAACAATACGAATCTCTCCAGCGAGCATTCCAAACGACACAATCAACATCGTTGCAAAAACAAAAAGCTGGAAAACCCGCGTTCTTCGTAAATCCCGTAGATTCTGCCAAAGCGGATTCGCTTCGTCGGGATTCCATTCGAAAAGCTCAACAGCAGCTCTCAAAACCTAAACCGTAAAAAGACGAATTCTGAATTTCGAAGCCGAATCTTACATATCAAGACAGATTTTTACAGTTTTGGACATTTGATATTAGTTTTTGTTTTGGATTTAGGTATTCGTAGTTACTTTTTCATAGAATAATCCTTCGACGTATCGCTTGTAACATAAGGTATTTTTACGCTTGTATCGTTCAAAATTTCTTTGTATGATAGTAGATTAGAGTATTAGGGAACATCCATTAGTAATAATTTTTTAAGCATTATGAAATTCATATTAACACCGTTTTGCTTGTTTTTCGTATTCATTTCGTTAACCGTAGCACAGCAAACATCATGGCAGCAAGTAAGTCCCCTTCCTCAAGGGAACCCGCTTTCAGCTATCTCTATGGTTGATGCTAATAATGTTTTTGTCTGCGGGACTTCGGGGACGTTTATGAGCTCGACGAATGGCGGCGAGAGCTGGTATGTGGACAACAACATCAATGGATTTGTTGACCAATTTTTTGCTATCTATTTTGTCAGTAATCAGGTTGGTTGGGTAGCGGGGGAAGGGGGGACAATTTTTAAAACTACAGATGCAGGTCGTAGTTGGACCCTGCAGGAAACACCGACCCCCGCAGATATTCTATCGTTATACTTTACCTCTGCCACCACAGGGTGGGCATGTGGTACTTTTGGCATAATATTAAAAACTACAGATGGAGGACTTAACTGGACCTCTCAAACAAGCGGCACGACTGGCGCTCTTTTTTCCATCAACTTTGTAAGCGCTTCCATGGGGTGGGCAGTAGGCACCGGTAATGGAGCAAACGGCATTATATTGAGAACAACAAATGGCGGAACAAATTGGCAAACTCAAG
>SCUC01000519.1 GCA_004322375.1 Bacteroidota bacterium | reverse complement strand
TAACCGGCTGCATGTACAGCGGCAAAACTGAAGAGCTCATCCGCAGACTTCGCCGCGCTCAAATAGCCCGCCAGCAAGTTCTTATATGCAAGCCGCGCGTTGATAACCGCTACAGTACTGATAGCATTGTCTCACACAACACACAATCCCTTTCTTCAACCGTTGTTGATAATCCAAGCGATATTATTGAGTTAGCAAAACCCGCTCAAGTTATCGGTATTGACGAAGCGCAGTTCTTTCCCGCAGAGATAATTGAAGTCTGTGAACGTCTCGCTTCCTCAGGCAAAAGAGTAATCGTTGCCGGACTCGATCAGGATTACCGCGCTAAGCCCTTTGGACCAATGCCACAGCTACTTGCTCTAGCCGAATATATTACAAAAACACTTGCAATTTGTATGGTGTGCGGCAACCCCGCCGATAGAACCCAACGTCTAACGGAGCAGCATGAGCTTGTTGTCGTCGGAGCAAAAGGCGTGTATGAAGCCCGATGCCGCAAGTGTTTTGTGCCTCCGAAAGAAGATTAGCCAGAAAAATCATACACAAATTTCAATGTAATTATTATAGCATGAAAATCTGCTCTCTAGAAATTCTTACGCCTGGAAAGTCCCCTCTTGAGAGGGGATTAAGGGGTGTGTTCGTTGAATCTTGAATCTGCTCTCCGCGGCATCATAGGCGTTGGCGTTATTATCGGTATCGCCTTCCTCTTTTCTAACAATAAAAAGCGGGTTAACTGGC
The DNA here is from genome assembly GCA_004322375.1 of Bacteroidota bacterium. Taxonomy (GTDB): domain Bacteria; phylum Bacteroidota; class Ignavibacteria; order UBA10030; family SZUA-254; genus FW602-bin19. The sequence goes on along the minus strand of SCUC01000519.1, from coordinate 3,757 downwards.
GCTTAGTTGGGATGGGACTTCTTATCCAGCTTACGTTTGCTATTCTAATCATTCTGCATGAACCATTAAGAAACTTCTTCTATCCTCTGGGACTTCCAAAAATGGTAATTGATTGGCTTGGCGGGGCAATTGTCAGTCTTCTTGGTTTTACTATTGAAGGGGCGAAATTTGTATTTGGAAATTTAGCCATAAACTCCGGTCAAGGTAGTCTCGGTTTCTTCTTTGCTTTTCAAGTACTTCCAACGATTATCTTTGTATCTTCTTTAACATCTGTATTGTATTATTTGGGCATTCTGCAACGAGTTGTTCAGGTCATGGCTTGGGCAATGGCTCGGCTTATGGGAACAAGCGGAGCTGAATCTCTCTCCAACACCGCAAACATCTTTGTCGGACAGACAGAAGCCCCCCTGCTCATCAAACCTTATGTTGCCACCATGACTCAATCGGAATTGCTAACGATTATGATCGGCGGTATGGCAACTATAGCAGGCGGTGTTATGGCGGCATATATTCAGATGCTTGGACAATCTTTTGCTGACGCACAGCATGTGGATTTAGCCACAGGACAGCTTAAATTTGCAGTACAACTCTTAGCGGCAAGCACTATGGCTGCACCTGCCTCACTGGCAATTTCAAAGATAATTTATCCTGAAACAGAAGAATCCATGACAAAAGGGGTTGTCAAGCTCAAAGTAGAAAAGCAAGCCTCAAATGTCATTGAAGCAGCTGCGGGCGGAGCATCAGACGGGTTACAGCTTTCGCTTAATGTTGGCGGCATGCTCCTTGCGTTTATAGCATTTATTGCTATGCTTAATTACCTTTTAGGCCAAGTGGGAGCAGTTACCGGACTGAATACATATTTGATGGAAACATTTCACCAACCTTTGAGCATGCAACTTCTGCTCGGACTCGTTTTACAATTCTTAGTATTTGCGGTTGGAGTACCCTGGAATGACGCTTTAACGGTCGGAAGTCTCATCGGTACCAAGGTTGTTCTTAACGAGTTTGTCGCTTACCTTGACCTTGCTAATTATATCAAGCAGGGAGTTTTGACTGAAAAAGGAATCCTCATGTCCACTTATGCACTCTGTGGATTTGCTAATTTTTCCTCCATAGCAATACAAATTGGAGGTATCAGTCCATTGGCTCCGCATCGGCGAAAAGACCTTGCCGCTCTTGGCTTGCGCGCTGTGCTTGGCGGCTCGCTCGCTACGCTCCTTACTGCTACGATTGCAGGCATACTCTTAGGATAAGCATGACTAGAGAACTTACACCTGAGCGTATGCTCAGTCTATCTATTTCCTTTATCCGCACAAAAACAACGGCGAAGCCAACCGTTGCCATTGTGCTTGGCTCAGGCTTAGGCGATTTTGCCGAATCGTTATCGAGTAAAGTTATTATCCCAACAGAAGCAATTCCCCACTACCCTGTTTCAACAGTAGAAGGACACAAGGGACGATTGGTGTTCGGAAAAATCGGCAAGCTCAACCTTCTCGCATTTCAAGGGAGAGTTCATTACTACGAAACCGGAAATTTACATACCATTCTCTACCCTATTCGAGTTGCCCACGCGCTTGGAATAAAAAAACTAATCGTTACAAACGCCGCCGGTGGCATCAACAGTAACTTCAACCCTGGCGATTTGATGCTGATTTCAGACCACATCAATTTAACGTTTGAAAACCCGTTAAACGGAGTGGATACCGCATCAAGAAAAAGAAATGTACCTCAATATGCCCCGGAGATGCAAACACTTCTTTCCGAGATTGCAAGAACTCACAACATCCCGCTTCAACATGGTGTTTATGCCGGAGTGAAAGGTCCCTCCTACGAAACCTCCGCCGAGATAAAGATGCTGCGCAGCTACGGCGCGGATGCAGTCGGGATGTCCACTGTAAACGAGGTAAGCCTCGCCTCCGCGCTCGGAATAAAAGTAGCGGGCATCTCCTGCATTACCAACTTCGCCGCCGGTATAAAAGACTTAAAGCTCTCCCACGCAGAAGTAACCGAAGTCGCCAACATGGCGAAGACAAAGTTTACAGAGCTGTTAAGGGAAGCGGTGAAAAAGTTGAGCTAAGATCTATATTAATTTTTTCTAAAACGTCATCCGCAGTTTTCTTAAATTTTATCGCTTGACTCTTAGGTAGGTTCGATGTTTGAGGGATTCGTTTCTTGAGTATTAAAGCACCCCGTAGCGCTATGTTCTTATCAGTATTCGCCTTCCACATTACATAAGTGTACGTATCTAACCATTTGAGGTTAATAGTCTCTAAATTCATCTCATTATCATCTATAAGATCATTCGCAAAATTAATTGCTTCCATATATTCAACGTCTCTTTCTAAATCAACAATTATATAAGCTATAGAATTCTTACACCATTTTATCAACTCTATATCTTTTTCAAAATATGCATAATGCAAAGCTTCTCTGCCTAACTCTAAAGCCTTTTCTTTTTTTTCTTTCCCAATACTCTCCTTTGACTTATCGTTGCATAAAAATAAGGCATATGCCCAATATCCTTGTAACAATGCTCGTGTTACCAATGCTTTGCTCGGTTCTTTTTTATATTCCTTAATTTTTTCTGGTTTAACAACAACTTTATCGTATGCAATTTTCAAATGTTGTATTGCTTTTTCGTAATTAGCACGATTTATATGTAAGAATCCGATTCGTAAATTGGCTATAAACCAATTCTTATGCCGCGTTAATACACTACGATATATTGCATAGGCCTTTAAATCTTCACCACAAATGTAATAGGCCATTGCACATTCAAGCAGTAAGTTATCACGAAGTATTTCGTCTTTACTTTCACTTAGTTTAATAGCTTCTTGATATAATTTATCAGTCGAGAACAGCAATTCGTTTGATCCAGTCGAGTATGGATAGATGGGCCCTTTGGGAAGCAAATTGTATATTTCATCTAGAGATTCTTTAGCTTCCCGAGTCATTTTACGCATTTCATCTTCATCCTCATATCGATATATATCTTCAAATACGGGGATAAAGCTACGATAATAATAATCTTCCGTTGCACGTCCTATCGAAAAAATGATGTCATCTACTACATACAATAATTTATTTAGATGTTTCAGTGAATGTTCTATTGTTATCTCTTTTTCACTCTTAGTTTTGGGTTTCGAGTCAATATACAGTTTGTATCTAACATGTTCTAGCTCTGACCAAATATGACTAGAAATTGTTCTAATTTGTAATTCACACTGATAATTATACGGGATTCCGTTATCAAAGTGTGACTTTTTATTCTTCGGTTTTGTTATGAGCGCGAGATGCATGTGTAAGCACGTGTAATCATTGTCCTTATCTCGCTTAGGAGGCACAAAATCAATGTTTTCATCAAATATTTTTCCAATATTTGCTATATGATTTTTCAATCTAGTCTTATTATCTTCACTTATTATATACTTAGCAGAGTTAATTTTTAATTGTAAATCAGGATGTCCTAAAACGAATACAACAAAATCTTCAAAAATTTTTTCATGAAGACAAATTGCGCGTAGCCCTATTAGATCTGGTACTTTTAAAATAAGTTCTTCAATAGTATCGATTCTATCTAATTTTCCATATTTTTTTATAATTTTTGATTCTATAGATACGACAGACTTTATCCGAAAATCAATCTGAACCGCCTGAAAACCACTCAAATATGGAAATGTAACAAGACGACCTCTCATTCTTGTCGCGATATCATTGAAAGACTTTCTATTACGAGTAACAGCATATATAGGTTTAT
>SCUC01000518.1 GCA_004322375.1 Bacteroidota bacterium | reverse complement strand
TAATAACAAAAAAAACATTGTATTGAGTTGCAATTCTATTCGCCAATTCCGCAAAACGCCCTGCCTGCCATTGATTTTCTCGCTTTCCGGCTCCGGGGTGAATTCCGATAATAATCTGATTTTTTTTTCGATAGTGAGATAATGTTTCTTGTGCTACATGTTGCTCATATTCCGTAATTCCAATAGCGCACGATAAATCAACCTCTGTAACATCGAACATTTTGAGAATATCAATGTTTCTCAGTGCCTGATGACGCCGGGCTTCGTTGCTCCAATCTAAATCAACTCCATGAGTAAAGCAAAAAGAAGTCGCGTTTGCTTTCCCCATCAGGCTTTTTGCGCCGATTCGTATCCTGGCTCCTGAAACCAATGCCAATAAATCACTCGTTACGGAAACCGAAACAGTGGCAGGAACGATAGCAACATCATAATGACGGCTGCGGAGAGAGTTCCATAAAAATTTAATATTCTTAACCGACCTATACAATGCTGACTTATCGTATTTGACGACTTCATCCACATACGGATTATGTTTCATAATCTCATAGTTGACCGGACTTGCAATAAGTGTGATATGTACACCCCTGCATATTGTTTTTAGTGTTCGCAACATAGGTACAACGCACAGCATATCTCCCAGCTGGTCATGTTGACGAACGATAAGAATTGAATGAATTGTTTCCTTATTGAAGGAAGGAGCGTGAGAAGGTTTGAAAAAGAATTCTAAGATGCGAACAAACAGATTCTTAAACCCGTCCTCTACCTTTCGTAATTGCTCTTTAAGAGTAGTCGAAATGAAGCAAATGCCTTCTATTGTTGTTCTTCATGATGCTTGGTAACATCCTCGAACTCAGCGTCTTCGATGTTTAAGAATGTTCCGTTGCGAGGTTGCTGCGTTGGTGGTGTGAATCGCTCTTTCTTACGCGCGGATACTGCGGTCATATTGCGAAATATTCGCCATACCACCCAGAACAAGAGCAGCCATAATAATATTCGTCCCATCAGCGTATCATGTTGACCGGATTATAGTATTCGACGGGCGCTTTGTTAGGTCTGAATATTTCATGAAGCAGCTCATCAAAATGTTCTTTATTATTAACAAAATCTATGTTTGAAGCGTTCACAATGAGTAAAGGCGCTGCTTTGTAGCGAAAGAAAAAGTAGTTGTACGCTTCATTCAAATCTTTGATGTACTCCTCCGACATATTCCTTTCTATCTCCCTCCCCCGTTTTTTTATGTTCGACATCAATCGCTCAACGCTCGATTGGATATACACAACAATATCCGGTGTGGGGATATTATGCTCGATGCTCTGAATAAGCGTCTCATATAATTTCAGTTCATCATCAGCAAGCGTTAAGTATGCGAATATTTTATCCTTATCAAAAATATAATCCGAAACAAGAAACTTGTGGAACAAATCTGTTTGGTATAATTGCTGCTGCTGTTTGTACCTGCTCAGGAGAAAGAAAATCTGTGTTTGAAACGCATACCGTTCCGGGTCGTCATAAAATTTTGGTAGGAATGGATTTTCTTCAAACTTTTCCAATATGAGGTTGCCGCCAAGCCGTTCTGCAATTAACGAAGCGAGGCTCGTTTTCCCCGCGCCGATAACGCCCTCAATGGCGATGTATCGAATATCTGTTTCCTGAATCAGTGAATCGAGTGATGGCTTCAAGTGGTCTCCGTGTGCATTCAAGCGGTTAATAAATAGTTGGTACGAGTGACATTGTGTGAATCAGTACAGCCGGTATAAAGTTCGTTTATTGTTTTCTTCCAAATCGGGTGAACCACTCCCGGAGCTATTTCGTTGAACGGTTCTAGCACAAATTTTCTTTTCCACA
>SCUC01000517.1 GCA_004322375.1 Bacteroidota bacterium | reverse complement strand
GAACAACCGGTGGGAGATGGGGAGATAGTCAGTCAAACGCTTGCTGAGATATATGTTCAACAAGGATTACTTGAGCAGGCGATTGAGAGTTATTTAAAACTCATAGAAAGAAAACCTGCACAACGTGCAGAGTTTGAGAAACGAATTGGGGAGTTACAAACGAAAATGAGCGGAAAGTAGGGAGTTTAAAAACCAAATCCCAAATGACAACACTCAAACACTATTCAAATACCAAATTGAACGGTTATTGAATAATTGGATTTAATTGTAATTTGGGAAATTGGTTTTTGAGTTTTTGTTAGGCGCTTGGTTGCAGGGCAGAGACAAGCTTTTTCAACTGCGATTTTTGTCGCGCCGCGTTATTTTTGTGAATAATCCCTTTATCGGAAAGTCTGTCTAAGGTCTTATACGCCGCGTTTAAAGCGACTTCTGCCTTTTCTTTATTCTTTTCTTCTCTCACTCGCTTCACGGCTGTACTTAAAATGGAGGCATTCCGACGATTTCGCTCGCGGTTTTTTACTGCTTTCCTTGCTTGTTTCTGGGCTGATTTGTGTCGTTGCATTACAATTCCTTGTGAAATATCAATTTAGACTAATAATATAGGGAAAATTTGGGAAAAGGCAAAATGTCAAGAAAAACAACATGTTTTTGTGGCGAAAGTAAGGTTGGGGAAAAGGGGCAAGGGAGAAAGGGGGCTGGGGAGCAGAGGGGCAGAGGTGCGGAGGGGGTGAAGTGGAAAGCCGAGTGTTGGAGTAATGGAGTTTTGGAGATCATAGCATGGTGCGGTGGCGGTGTGATATGGGATGTGATTTGAGATGAACAGAGAGCACAGAGACTGAGGAGAGATTTGCATTCTATAGGGAAGAAGGGTATATTTAATTTAGTAATAATGTTCTTTGAATAGTTTAGGGGTGTCCGTTTCGAACAGCGAGACAGGGCTGAGATTATACCCTTATAACCTGATCTGGATCATGCCAGCGTAGGGAATATAACGTTGTGTGTTTAATGCCGTTGTTTGTATCCCCTGCCGGGATTCAGACAACGGCATTTTTGTTTTTTACCCTTCACCTCTTGAAGGCTGTCCAAAAAGTCTCAAGGATGTCATTCTGAAAATGTACAGGTATGGATTCTTCGCTCCGCTCAGAATGACAATCTACTTTTCTTTTTGGACAGCCTCGGAGTAGGATTTTAATTGGTTTTTTTTGGAAAGGTTTACAATGAAGAATATTTTTTTATTATTGATTATTGCTTTTGCAATTCATGTTGTGAATGGGCAGGAATTACGCGACACGATTTATTATTTATCTCCGGTGATTATAAATCCTATGCAGGCGAAAGAACGGGAGACGCCTGTGACGTTTTCGAATCTCAACAAAAAGCAAATTGAGGAGCGATATAGCCTACAGGATATTCCCGTATTGCTTTCGGAAATGCCTTCGGTGACGACGTACTCTGAGAATGGAAACGGGATTGGATATAATTATATCAATTTGCGCGGGTTTGACCAGAGGAGATTATCGGTGATGATCAACGGCGTTCCGCAGAATGACCCGGAAGACCATAATGTGTATTGGATTGATTTTCCTGATTTGCTTGCCAGCACAAGCGATATTCAGATTCAACGCGGGGCGGGAAGCTCGTTTTATGGTCCTCCTGCAATTGGCGGCTCGATTAATTTAATTACAACACCATTCAAGATAAAACCCGGGATAAAAGTAGAGACACTCTTTGGATTTCAAGAATTCGGGGGGAGCGAAACAAGATTGAATACCAGAAAGTATGAAGCCGCCATTAATTCCGGGTTAATTGATAATCAGTATATGTTGTATGGAAAGCTAGGAAAAATAACGAGCGATGGGTACCGCGAGAATTCATGGGTTGACTTAAGCTCGTATTTTCTCGGAGGAGTTCGATTCGATAAGAAAATGACGACGAGGTTTCATTTCTTCGGTGGACCGCTTTCCGACGGGCTTGCGTATGTAGGCATTCCGAAATTTTATAATGATGACCAGACACTGCGAAGAGCGAATTACAGCTACTGGGAGGCAGATAACGCCGGGAAAGTTGTAACGTATGCCGTTCAGCAAAAGCCAC
>SCUC01000516.1 GCA_004322375.1 Bacteroidota bacterium | reverse complement strand
GAGAGTATCAGAGCTAAGCGTGTCGTGCTGGATACAATTGAGTCACTCTTTTCCGCATTGCCCGATGCAACCGTTGTTCGCACAGAACTTCGGCGGTTATTCGGCTGGTTGAAAAAAAAGGGCGTGACAGCAGTAGTCACAGGAGAACGAGGCAATGGCACGTTAACGCGTCAGGGTTTGGAAGAGTACGTTTCCGATTGTGTCATTCTGCTCGATCATCGCGTGAACGACCAATCATCCATCCGGCGGTTGCGTATTGTTAAATATCGCGGCTCAACACACGGTACGAACGAATATCCTTTCTTAATTGATGAGGATGGTTTTTCGATTTTACCGGTCACTTCGCTGGGATTGAACCACCTTTCATCCAAAGAAAGAATTTCCAGCGGCATTCCACGTCTTGATACAATGCTCTCAGGTAAAGGGTATTTTCGGGGAAGTACAGTGCTTGTTTCAGGCACTGCCGGCACCGGCAAAACGAGCCTTGCAGCACAATTTGTAGAATCAGCCTGCAAGCGCGGGGAACGCGTTCTGTATTTTGCTTTCGAAGAATCACCGAGTCAGTTCATGCGCAATATGGCTTCAATCGGAATACTGTTAGAGTCGTGGGTAAAAAAAGGATTACTCCACTTTCATGCAACACGTCCAACACTCCATGGATTGGAACATCATCTGACGACGACTATCAAATTAATTCATACCATTAAACCGCATATAGTTATTCTCGACCCGATTGACGCCTTTGTGATGGGAGGAAATCAGACTGAAGTAAAAATAATGTTGCTACGTCTTGTGGATTATCTCAAGACGAGGAACATCACGGCATTCTTTGCAAGCCTCACGAATACAGGTGGTAATCAGGAACTTACAGATATGTCAATCTCATCTCTGATAGATACATGGTTGCTGTTGCGCGATATTGAAATTGGCGGTGAGCGGAACAGAGGATTGTATATTCTTAAATCGCGCGGTATGGCACATTCCAATCAGATACGTGAGTTTAAACTGACCGACAACGGAATTGAATTGCTTGATGTGTATGTTGGTCCCGAAGGCGTATTGACGGGTTCTGCGCGATTAGCACAGGAAGCAAAAAATGATGAAGAGCAATTATTACGTCAACAAGAAATTGAACGCAAACAATTCGGTTTAGAACTAAAACGCGCGGCAACGGATGCTCATATTGTCGTTTTACAATCTGACTTTAAGGCAGAAGAATCAGAAACTCTCAAGATTATCGAGATGGAAAAAGCAAAAACTGAAAGATTCGCGCAAGTTAATAGGAAAATGGCAAAGAGTAGAAAGGCGGATACTACCACAAAAAATGCGGTATAAAAGAGGGAGGAAAACTCCAAAAACATTGAGTAGTTGAAAAGAAATGTATGAGAACGAAATCCATAACGTAACATAGGTGTGGGAGTATGGAATGATGTTACGTAAGTATTTACCTGGTTTATTCAATAATTATTCAAGGGTTCCCGGAAATGAATATAGTGATGGTGTATCCAAAGTATCCCGATACATTTTGGAGCTTCAGACATGCGTTGAAATTTGTGTCGAAGAAAGCAAGTTTTCCTCCTCTGGGATTATTGACTGTTGCGGCAATGTTGCCCAACGAGTGGAATAAAAAATTAATTGATATGAATGTAAACGAGCTCAAGGATGAAGATATCCT
>SCUC01000058.1 GCA_004322375.1 Bacteroidota bacterium | reverse complement strand
CTGAGTCGGGGAGATAAGAAAGGTCAATAATTTGCACTCCGCCGCCGCCTTCGCTCACGACGTAGGCATAATTTCCATGAGTTTGGATTTCTTTCCAGCTGGAACAAACATTGGGGATATAATCCCGTTCGACAAGCGAACCTGCATTCGTTATTTCTACGATGGATGTGCCGCAGTAGCTGCCAAGGATAGCGTACTCGCGTCCGGTGGAGGTATCAGTCCAACCCCAGCAGCCCGCAATATACGAGCCTCCTTGAGGAGGTATGATATGACCTAAATAACGAACAGCCCCAATTTCCTGGCTTAAGACGAACAATGGGGCAAAGAATAACAGCAGAATAACTGAAAGCAGAGAAAATGTGGATTTCATAATGATTGTTAAGAACTGTGAAATTGACAGATAAAACTAAAGATACACAAACTCCGATGGAGTTCCAAGGTAAATCTACGCAGGATGGGTGTAGTTGTTACGGAACACAAGAGACGGGGGGAAATGCAAAGGAGGCTGTCCCAAAAGTAGAAGGTAGAGTCCATTTCGCAAATGGACATAACGAATTTTGAAGAATTTATACTGTTTATTCGTCCGATTACGAATCGGACTCTATATTATTCAACTTTTGAGACAGTCCCCTCATGTGGGAATGGGAGAGTAGAGCATTCAAGAATGTACGTACTCTACCTTTCATACATTTGGCATCATCGGAGCAGCAGCATTTTCTTAATATCGCTAAATGAGCCTGCTTGTAAACGATAGAAATAGACACCGCTGGACAATCTGTCTGCATCCCATGTCTGGGACTTGAATCCTACATCCTGCACTCTGTCAACAAGTGTTGCCACTTCCCTTCCTAACACGTCATACACCTTCAACGTAACGAAGCTAATTTCAGATAATTCGTAACGAATAACTGTTAACGGATTGAATGGATTAGGATAATTTTGTTCTAAGCTAAAATGTGTCGGCACTGCTGATTCCCCTTTTGTACCTCGATCATCAGGGGGTGGAGGAGGTAACCCTGAACTTTGCGTCATCGTTATGCGAGCAGATGCGTGAAGTGCAGTCGGCGAGAGAATCAATTCAGCATCCGAAGATACCAGCACCCAATACCCAAGGGATGGATATAATGTATCTGCAATGTAATAACCATTATCATACCCGTAGAAGAACGAAGTAACAATTGCCGGGGGTTCAGAAGTAATTGTTGAAACAGCAATAGGTTCCGAACCCGCCCCGATAAGGTTCCATCCGGTTTTTACGGTGACAGAATTCTCCTCAATATTGTATCCGGTCAAGACGAACGATGTATCGGAGGAAAATTTCAGCCAGTATCCCGCTAAGTTTTTTAAGGTATCGGATTGTACATACCCGGTACTATTTTGAAATGCGTATGCTTCAGAAATGGAGGAGGAAAATACTATGCTCTTTCTGAAATCGCTCACGGTTTTCGGGACGGAGAGAAGATTCCATCTCTCGCGTACCTGATACTGCGCCGAATAAACGCTTACAACGAACATGCGTTGTTCCGACCATTCTCCCGCGCTGAGGTTATTCTTCCCCCTCACGCGCCAAAAATATGTTGAATCCAGGGAAAGTGAATCACTCGTCCAGAAGGTATCGCTTACACCTGTTTCGTTCATTAGAATGGAAGTAAAATTACTATCCATTGAGACATTGATATCATACTCAGTTGCACCGGAAATGGATTGCCATTGGAAGGTGAGTGAAACAGGTTGGTGCAAATCACCGTCGGGCGGATAGAGCAATGAAGGAGCAGCCAGGGTTGTAGTGAATCTTTGTTTCGATGAGTATGCGCTAGTTCCTCCGGCATTCGACGCGCGTACTCTCCAAAAATATGTTGTCTGAGGTTGTAATGATGAGAACTCCTTACTCGCGGTTGATAGTGATACTGTTGTTGTGTTCTGAATAAAGTTACTATCCAATGAAAGTTGTACTTGATATGCTTCAGCCAGGGCAGAAGGTTCCCAGCTAATGATAACAGTTGTCGGGATATCAACGGCAAAATTCTCAGGATATAGCGGCAGAGGTATTGCAGGCGTATCAATGATTGTGGAAAAGGAACGAACAGATGAAAAATCGCTCACCCCGCCTACATTGCTCGCTCGAACATGCCAATGATATGTTGTAGAGTTTTGAAGCGGGCTCGTTTGTTTGGAGGTATCCATCATGGTCGAATCGTCAACAACAATATTGCTGAAAAGAGAATCCGTAGAGACTTGAAGGTGAAAATAGGTAGCTCGTCCGGTTTTCAGCCAACGGAGTGTAGGCTTTATTGATTGGTTGAGCGCGCCATCCGGGGGGGACGCTAATTCCGGGATATCAGGCGCGATTACTTGATTTGTAACCGAACGCGTTTCAGACCAGATGGTTGAATGAATACTTCTCGATGACCTCACGCGCCAGAAATAGGTTGAATTGTTCGCTTCGACATTAATGGTTAAAGCAGTATCAGCGATTGTTGAATCATGTACAACGATACCTGATGAAAATGTTGAGTCTGTTGCTACTTGAACATAATAGGGCGCGCCATATTCATTCCTGCGCCATTGAAGCAATGGCGAGGGATGAGAGTTGGTCGAGCCATGAAGCGGGCTTGTCAACAAAACAGGAGTAGAATCCTGCTCGACAACCGAGAAAAAATTGTTGACGGGAATATTGGTGAACGTTTCATCACTGCCCGAGGGCCACTCGATTGTTAATGAATCAACTATTACCGCGTCGCCCAAACCAAAGTAGAGGTTCAGGTTTTGTCCGCAGTACCCACTCTGTCCTTCAATAATTCTCGATTGCCAGACGGGAGAACCATTGATGATTGCTTTCGCACGAACGATGGCTCCGATGGCGGATTTGTTTGAAGTTGTGCCGCGACAATCGAGCTTTAACCAGGAATTACTATTGCCGTTATTTCTGTAAAGAATGCTTTTAGAGTTTTCCCCGTATGTTCCAGCCACAAAGACGTCCGCATCGCCATCGTTGTCGTAATCACCCCAGCTAACGCCATACCAATATCCAAGCTCTTGAGTCAAAGCCTCAGATGTTATTTTTTGAAAAAGAATGCTATCAGCTTCTATGAATAGATTTTTATATAAATATGGCTTAAAGCTTCCTCCCCCATACGCTGTTGTTGCAAAAAGGTCAAGGTCGCCGTCATTATCGTAATCAATCCAATGGCTTGTCGCGAAATAATCGGTGTCGTTAGTCGCGCCGGATGAAACAAGTTTTTCAAAGATGCCATTGCCGTCGTTTCTCAACAAGGAGTTAACGCCATTTCCCCAATTTGTAATAAACACATCGAAATCCCTGTCGTTATCAATATCGCCCCAGCTTGCGCTCCATGAGGAACCACTATCGCTAACGAGTGGTCCCGTTGTTACCTTAGCAAAGGTATCTACTCCCGTTTCGGAGAGCATATTGCGGTAAAGGTCTTCATCTTCATTTTCTTCGTTTACAACGAACATATCGAGGTCGTTATCGTTGTCATAATCAATCCAGTTTGCTCCGCGGGAATGGTTGGCGTCGTTGACTATCGCGCCGACAATAATTTTTTCAAATTGAAAATTTCCGAGATTTTTGTACAGGAAGTTTTTTCTATTGCCACCGCTGTTTGTAACGTACAGGTCGAGCAAACCATCGTTGTTATAATCGCCCCAGATGCATGTCTCTGAATACCCGCCATCGGTTACGGCTGCGCCTGATGTTATTTGCTCGAAATAGTTACTCCCCCGGTTACGATACATCAAGTTATTGACTCCATACCAGTTGACAACAAAAAGATCCGGGTCACCATCGTTATCAGCATCTCCCCACGAGCTGCCATCCGATGGCTTGTTATCTTCGGAAACATTAACGGTATCCATTTTTGTGAAGGTGTAATTTGGAGCCCCACCGTTTCGATATAACATGTTATTTTGTCCTCCGGCTTTTCCCCTTGAAACGAAGAGATCAAGATTGCCATCGTCATCATAGTCAATCCAGTTCACGCTTCGCGCCGCGGCAAGTTCATTGACATGAGACCCCGCGGTAATTTTTGTGAATTGTTGAGCCGGGGAAGTTGTCGCGATGGATAACAGCAGCAGAACCCGGAAGAAGTTTCCGTACAGCTGCTTTGTAGATAATATCGAACGGATAATGAACATTACAAATACCTAAGTTGTGTTGATGGAATTACTTAGATATAATCAAAACGCGCGAAGGGTTCAACGCCGTTGTGATGAAGGGAAGGAAAAAGGCGTTCAGTCGTGTGAAGAAAACGTCAAAGCGGTAAGTGTTTTCCCTCCAGCTGCGCTAGAACGCCGCGACTATAGGAGCGGCTTAATGAACGCTTGATGCCGCTTGAAAGGATGACGATATAATCGCCGTTTGTCATCGGCTCTAATCCGACAATTCTATTAATCTGGACTATTGTTGAACGATGTATCCTGGCAAATTTTTTCGGGTCGAGGGACTGTTCAATTTCCTTAAACTTGTTTCGCAGCAGGAATTTTTTTTCTCCAACATAGAGCCGCACATAATCGCCATACGCTTCCAACCAATCAACATCGTTAGCATGAACAAGAACAATTCGTTTCGTTGATTTAACGACAAACCGTTCGCGATAATTCTTGCTTGAAGCGACAAACGAGAGCAGCCCGTCAAGCTTTTTATCAAATGCCTGTTTCTGTCTGTACTGGATAATGGCGCGAGCTTTTTCTACGGCAAGATGAAGAAGCTCAGGCTTGAGCGGCTTCAATAAATAATCCAAGGCATGAACCGAGAAGGCTTTCATGGCAAACTCATCATACGCCGTAACAAATATAACCACCGGTCGTTTTTCCAACGCCTCAAGCACCTCGAACCCGCCAAGCTCCGGCATCTGTATATCGAGAAAAATAACATCGGGAAATTTTTCCGGTATTGATTCAAGCGCTTCAAGTCCGTCTGAACATTCTCCTACAATTTCGATATCCGGTTCGCCGGAGAGTAGTCGCCGAACACCCCTGCGGGCAATCGGCTCATCGTCTATAATCATTGTTCGGATTGGCATAGAGACGATCACTTAGTGTTGATATGAAACGGGAGAGTAATCTCAACCATGGCTCCGCCATTTTCTAAATTGCTTAGATGAATAGCGGCGCGATTTCCATATAACGTTTGTAAACGCGCTTCACAGTTTTGAAGTCCGATGCCTTCCTGCGTTGCAGTAGTATGCTCATGGAGAATTCCTTTTCCGTTATCCTTGATGGCGACTTGGAGAGAACCGTTAATGCGTTTCGAGCTAATAATGATTTGTCCCTGCCCGCGACGCTCTGCAATACCATGCCTGACGGCGTTCTCAACCAGAGGTTGGAGTATGAACGTAGGGATTTGGGCATCGGTAGTATCGGGGGCGATATCGTACGTGACTGCGAGTCGTTCGCCAAAGCGGGCTTGCTCGATGTGAAGATACATCCTGAGAAACTCCAATTCCTCGCGAAGAGGCAATTCCTGGTTTTTGCTCTGTTGCAGGGTGAACCGGAGCAGGTCGCTTAGCACGCCGACCATTTGCTCGGCTTTTGCCGGGTCATCACGGATTAATACGGAAATCGTGTTGAGCGTATTGAAAAGAAAATGCGGCTGGAGCTGCATTCGCAACGCGCTGAGCTGCGCGGTAACAAGCTGCTCTTTGAGGTGAGCGGAAGCAAGCTGCTCGCTGACAAATCGTTTGTTGTACTCGAGAGCATGACTAACGAAAACGATAATAAAGTAAATAAGAAAGCCGTAGTCGGAAAAACCGATGACATTTCGAGAGACTGCATCCCATGAAAATGGTCGTTCAATAGTCGCTTTTATATTCTGGGTAATCATTTCATACACGAACCGGTGAGCAATAGCTCCCGAAATTGCAAAGCCGAGGTGAATAAGAATTCTGGAAATCCAATTTTTTCTATCAACAGGAAATCTCCGGGCAGCAATCATTACAAACGGAGCGCATAATCCGCAAGAGACAAAAAAGAACAATTCCGTGGGGTACAATCCCCACCAGGTGACAATTTGGCCCACATGCTTACGATAGAGATACGATTGAAGCGTGAAGAGCGTGCCAATAACAGCCCATACAACCAAGTTAAAGGCAAATTTTTTCCATCGAGTTTCAGGAAGCGATATAAGAGTGAGGTTAAGCATCATTTTTGGAACTTACGAAATCGTAAGGGAAGAAGCAAGAGCAGTAGATGAGGCAACAGGATCGTATCAACAAAAAAGGTCAGGAACTTTGAAGCAGCAAGCCCTGACCTTATATAATCTCATATCCTGTAATATTAACGCATCAGCACCATCTTTTTTACATCACTGTAGGATAAAATGCCATTTTGCCCTGCAACTGCTAACTTATAATAATACACCCCGCTCGCCAACCCGCTTGCATCAAACGTTTGCATCTTGAATCCTGCATCCTGCATCCCGTCAACAAGCGTTGCAACTTCCTCCCCAAGCACATTGTACACCTTTAATGTAACCCACGAATCAACGGGTAACTGTCCGCCTTCGGCGAGATCTCGTCCGGATGGAGCAGGGACGGAATAACGGATAACTGTCGTCGGGTTGAACGGATTAGGATAATTCTGTGCAAGGCTAAATTCATTTGGGATTTGAGATTTGGAATTTGAGATTTCACCGTTGGGCGGGGGAGGCGGCAACTCAGAAGTCGAAACAATTTTAATCTTACCTAATGACGAATAACGAATAACCGATGACAAAACAAGTGTTCCTGCCTGATTCACCTTCACCCAATACCCCTTCGATGGCTTGAGCGTATCTACATTAAAATACCCGGTATCATATCCAAAGAATTGAGTTGTAACAATTCCACCGGGAGTTGAAGTAATATTAGTTACCGGAACGGGAGATGTGATGGAGCCAATCATATTCCATCCTTGCTCAACAGGGATTTCAAGAGAAGCGAGCGGAGTTCCCAAAAAGAACACACCCTTATTTGCCGCGAACTTGAGCCAGTAACCCGCCCCATTATCAAGCGTATCGCGGGTTTCGTACCCCGCGCTGGAACGGAAGCTAAACGCATTCGAGGAGGCGGTCGGATAAAGCGCCGTCGTTCTTGCATCGGAAACGATGACAGGAACGGAAAGAAGATTCCACCCTTCCGCGACTCCATATTGATACGTTTGCGCAGAGTCATCATTCATAATAAGACAATTGCCCGATGAGTCCTCGATTACTGCATTCGTTACATTCCATACCCGTAACGAAAACGTTTCATCTGCTTCAAGTTGTGTATCGCCATTGATTGCAACCGAAACAATTTTATGGTCTTCGCCCGGCATAAACGTAAGCGCCCCTGTCGTATCACTGTAGTCGCCATCTGCAACAGTTGCACCGTCATCAACCGTAAAAAACTCTACTGTTATCGTGTCCTCGCTTGCGGGCAGCAAATCAATCGAAAAGTTCGCGAATGCTACCCCGGAGTTTCCCTCAGTCAACGAAACATCTTTCACACTCAGCGACGGTTGTTTCAACGTAATAGCCGCGCATTGAGAAAACTCAGACGTATTGCCGTAGAAATCTGTTGCGGTCGCAGTCATACATTCTCCCGGTGCGTTGGCGATATCGAGTGTATCGAAGAACGTCGTGTTGCCTGCGGAATCGGTAGCGACATTCATTGAACCGACGAAATTTTTCCCTTCACCATAACCGGAAGCGTCGGCGCTATCGTTTGTAAAAAATTCTAATGTGAATATTGCGTTGGGATAGCTATTCAGTGTGCCGGAAAGATAAACAATGGCGCTATCTCGTTCTACCTGCGTAAACACCGGATAATTTTGACTATTATTTGAGCCGGGGTCAGCATCAAGACTATCATTTGGCGTTGGAATGTAATCGAGACTGCCATGCTTAATTCCGAGATAGCCGTTGGCATAAATTGAATTTCTTCGCACTTGGTCAGATGTATCCAACCCGGTATTGGAGATGAGAACCCCGTGCTGCCCGTTAAAGGCTACCACGTTTCCTTCGTTTGTCCCTGTTCCTCCAATGCTCCAGAACGAAGCATTATTAGTGACAATTCCGTTTCCAAGATTGCCCAATCGCTTGTTTTCACTCCTGTTTGTGCCGACATAATTTCCATAGATGACATTACCGGGGTAATCCGTATTGCCAACGTGAATGCCATCTCCTCCATTGCCGCAGACTACGTTATTTCTAATTATATAATTTGTCGTGTCAAAAAAACTATTCATAAAAATTCCGGAGAGTGCATTTCCTATTACCGTATCTTCGCTTGCGTTTGTTCCAACAACGTTGCTCTCGATTACAACGCCTCTTGCGTACAGAACCTGAATCCCTGCTTCATCATTTCCGGAAACCAAATTTCCACTTCCGGGAATCGAACCGCCTACGAGCGTGTTTTTAGAATACACCGAAATTCCACTTCCGCCGTTCCCGATATCAGCGTTTCCCGTCACATCAGTTCCGATATAATTTCCTTGAAT
>SCUC01000057.1 GCA_004322375.1 Bacteroidota bacterium | reverse complement strand
TTTGTCCCGTTTGACGGGACAAAAAGAGATGAGATACATGCACTTGCTTTGCGGCGAACCGTCGCCTGAATTGATGACAGTCGTCTCCCCTGCTGAGCAAGCGCGCCTACAGGTTCAAACAGAAAATGAACGAATCGCCACGCTTGAGCAGCGTGTCCAGGTATTGCAATCTCAGGTCTCTGAGTTGCAAGCACAGTTTGCCGAGTTCAAAAAACAATTCGACTGAAACCATTGACGATTGACTCATTGACGATTTCATCATTGAAATGATTCAATGTTTAAATCGTCAATCGTCAATACTGTAAGTATGTCTCGATATAAATTATTTATAGAATACGAAGGCACCCGCTACAGCGGCTGGCAAATTCAGAAAAATGCCCGAACCGTGCAGGGAGAAATTATGTCTGCCGTGAAAACTGTTTTTAAGAGGGAGGATTTTGAGCTTTACGGTTCCGGCAGAACGGATGCAGGCGTACATGCGCTTGAGCAAGTTGCCCACCTCGATGTGCAATCAATGCTTGCCCCTCATATCATTCGGATGAAATTGAATGACGAGCTTCCCGCCGATATCAACATTCTTAATGTTGAAAAGACCTCGAAAAATTTTCACGCGAGGCACGATGCGGTCGCGCGAAGCTATCTCTATCAAATTTCAAAACGACGAACTGCCTTTGGTAAACGGTTTGTCTGGTGGATAAAGGACGAGCTTGATGTTACTGCGATGCAACATGTTGCACAGGTGTTTATCGGCATGAAAAATTTTCGTTCCTTCACGGCTGATGAAGAAGACCACAAGTCAACAAAAGCGTTGGTTGATGAGCTTCTCATTCAAGAAGTCGGCAGCCTCATTCTGATAAGAATAACAAGCTCACACTTTCTCTGGAAAATGGTTCGCCAGATTGTTGGTGTGCTTGTAGAAGTTGGACGCGGGAAGCTCACTGCAATTGACGTGGAACGGTTTTTGAAACTGCAATCCGATGAACCGGCAAAACTCACCGCCCCTCCATCCGGATTGTTTTTAGAGAAAGTATATTATAAGGGAGATCAACAGCTTACTGAAATCATTCCCACAATGAAAATATAAATGACATCCTGAGCGAAGCTAACCCTGCTCTAGCGGGACGCGCCTTATATATAATGCGAGTTTGAAGGTTTGTCCCGCTATAGTAGTTTCATTTATTTCTCACTTTTTTCTACCATTCTCCACTCCAAAGAATCCGAAAAATCCATAAAATCCGTATAAACCATAAAGCGATGGATTATCAAACACAGTGGCAAGAATTCCTAACATGCCCAGGAATCCTAGATAACCGAGATTTCTTGTTTTCATAGAATCATATTCCTTTTCTGCTTATACGTTATCGCACCAATAAAAGTTTTCTGGTTTCAACAAATTCACCGGCATGTAGTTGATAATAATATATTCCGCTCGGCAACCCGCTCGCATCCCACGTTTGCTTCTTGTATCCTGCATCCTGCATCCCATCAACCAACGTTGCCACTTCCTCCCCTAGCATATTATAAATCTTCAAGCTGACATACTGATTACTGGGTACTGAATACTGAATGACTGTAGCCGGATTAAACGGATTTGGATAATTTTGCGCTAACGCAAATGCCGTTGGAATTTTGAATTCTTGTTCATCTACAGGAGTTGTCGCTTGAAGAGAGCGAAAGACCCCGTTTCCATTTGTCCCTGCATACACATAATCATCCTTATCAACTACCATGCTGCGAATTTTTTGAGACCATTGCATACCGCTGTAAATCCATTCCCAGTTCGTCCCGTTATCGATCGAACGATACACTGCAGATCCATCGGTTCCTGCATATACATGTCCGTCGGAATTCACTGCCATCGCATACACCGTTTTCGAGATACCATAAGCGATCCTCTCCCATGTCTGACCGTAATCCGTTGTCCGATACGCTCCGCCATTTTTCAATCCTGCGAATACCGTTCCGTTTGGACTTATGGCGAGTGAGTAAGCATACATTGCTAACCAGCCCGTTTGCGACCAGTTATTCCCATTATCGGAAGAGAGATAAACACCTCCACCTGCCGTTGCCGCGAATAGTTTATTGTTCGCATCAACAGCTAACGCCGTAACGGCATAGTTTGGAAGTCCGGATGAAACTTCAGTCCAATTCATGCCGTTGTTCACCGACCGAAATACACCCGTATCACATCCGACATAAATATAACCGCTCGTATCTACTGTCAGGCAATGAAATGTGAATCGGGTAATACCCTGCGCGCAATCATCCCACGTTCCACCGCTATCTGTTGAGCGCATGACGCAATGACCAACTGACGCGCCGAAAATATGCCCCGATGGATTGACTACGACACCGACTATCGAAGGCAGTTCAACTTGACGACGTAATAACGTCCAACTTCCTCCTTTATCTGTCGAGCGGTAAATGCCGCTATCGCCTCCCGCATAAATATTTCCATCTGCGGTTGACCAGAGAGAATAGATAATTGAGACCCACGGTCCGTTCGATGACTGCCAGAAATTCGTTTGCCCGTGGAGATGAGAAAAAAACAAGAACAGGGTGAAGAATGATAATGAAATAGTACGAATATATTTCATTGGTTGTTTCCTTTCCCTTTTTATTGTTTTGTGTTAACATAGAAAAAATAGGTGCTTTGAAAAAATCTTATTGTTGACATTATTAATCTTTTGCCATTTTGAACGTAGAGCGCTTCGATGAATTCATACATATTGATTTCACTATCCCTTAGTACTGGAAATCGTCTGCGCGGCGTTTGAGATTGCTTAAGCTACAAATATCCTGCAGCTACGTGCGGGCATGATAGCAAACAGAATATCAGTGCAAGTAATCCTACAATAATAATAAATTTTACATTCAAGTTTTTCATTCTACAAGCATGCTTATAACTTATGGCTCGAGATGAGCAACGCCGCCACTCTACGAGCTGTTCTACTCAACGAGCCGTAGATAGGCAAGCAGCGGTGTATCGGAAAAATAATCTTAACCGCCCAAAGAGACGAGGTATTAAACCCTCGCCCGCCTCTTGCGGGAATAATGATGCAAAAACTGCTCGTTTGCATTTTCATGGTCTGAAACAGGAACAACATAACAGAAATGATAAGAACAAGAAACAACTTGGGCTACCATGCCATACAAATTGATTCTGCCTTCCCATACCAGGTCAACATTGGAACTAACAACAACGTTAGCATCATCATAATGCTCATAAAGCTATGACAGCAGAAACGTAAGAAAGTTTTTGATAAATGACAAGTTACAAATCATTAAAAAAAGCCCATCCTCAAATTCAGAATGGGCTTATTAGCTGCGTAACAATGCGACCTGCAAAGATGAAAACGATGTATAGTAATCCTTACGTAATTAATAACCCGTCATCATAAGCAAGTCGCATTACTGTCACTTCAATAATATAAGCGTTTTCATCTCCGTAAACGAACTTGCCGTCAGTCGGTAGTAGTACACCCCGCTCGGCAGCCCGCTCGCGTCCCAGGTTTGCATCTTGTATCCCTCATCCTGCTTCCCATCAACCAACGTGGCTACCTCTTTTCCAAGCACATTGTATATTTTCAAGCTGATATACTGACTACCGGGTACTGAATACTGAATGACTGTAGTCGGATTGAACGGATTAGGATAGTTCTGACTCAAACTGAAGGTTTCAGGCTTCAGGTTTGAAGCTTCAGGTGGCGGAGGCGGCAACTCATTCGTCGGCAAAATCTTGATTTTACCTAATGATCCGCCTTTGGCGGACCTAGTGACCGATGACAATGTTAACGTTCCACCCGCGCTCACTTTCACCCAATACGCTTTGCCCGGTTCGATAGAGCTTGAATTGAAGTAACCATTGTTGTAACCGAAAAACTGCGACGTAACAAGTCCCGGTGGCTCCGACGTAATGGTTGTTACATCCACCTCATCGCTGATGGAGCCTATCATATTCCATCCTTCGCTGACAGGAATTGTTGCAGTCGTAATCGCGCCCCCGGTAATTGGAACACCCTGTGCGCCGCTAAATTTCAACCAGTATCCGTTTCCGTTCGCTAGCGTCGGCGCAGTAACGTATCCTGTCTGATATGCAAATGCGTCAGAAACTGCTGTCGGATACAGCATCGTTTTCGCGTAATCATCCACCACCAACGCAACGGAAAGCAAATTCCATTTGTCGGCTACTCCATATATAACCGTAACGCCCAGTGTTGCCGATGCTTCTGTTGAAGGAGCGCTTTGATTATCGTGGATGTCCACCGTAACGATACGGTAATAATTTGCCCCGTCCAGCGGGTGAGTGTCAACAAACGATGCGTTGCTGGTCCAGCCAATTTTCGTATCGGGTGTCGGGAGAAATCCAGATAGGGTTGAACGATGGATTTCATACCGATTCACATCCTCATCAACCGTATTGGCATCCCACGTCAGCTGAACGGAAGGACCCGCCTGCACAACTGCTACTACAGTTGTCGCGCTTGCCGGAGATAAATTATCCACCGAGTAACCGCTTGCTGCCTCCGTGATAAAATATGTCAACGGATTGGAAGTATGCGCTGTGATGAGATATGTAAACTCATGAGTTCCGCTCAAAGATGAATCTGCAAGCGTCGGAGCGACAACATTATACGTCGAAGATTGAACGGCAGGCGCCGATGTGATGAAGTCGTACAACGCTCCTAACGTATCGTTCACGAATGGGCGTTGTGGATTTTTAATGTTTCCTGCTTTCATCCCCTCTGGTATTTTTCTCCAAATGCCATAGGTTGTTGTCTGGAATGAGCTTCCTGAAGCAATATCATTTGGCGAGCCATGCCAGTTCACTCTCACATTCCCCCCTTGGTCATTGGCGACATCCTGTATTGAAAGTATCTGCCCTGCAAGCGGCTGAAAATTCGAACCGCTCCCATTGACCCACTGCGCATAAATATTCTCGCCAAGGTAATCGCGGCCATCATCCCATACGATAATGGCGCCGCCTGCCCCGTCAGTAACAAGCAACGGATTTTCTTGTCTAAGCAACGCTGTGCAGACGCCGATACCGTTTTCCTTCCACTGGAGCATTCCCATCGCATTGATGCGTTGCGCAAAAATATTATAATCTTCCTCATCGCTGCTCCCTGCCCATGTGATGATAGCCCCTCCAGCTCCATCGCTGATGATGCTCGGGCTGCTTTCCATATATCTCGTTGTAGCTGCAACAACACCATTCGGATTCCACTGGACTGCGCCAGTTGTGTCAATTCGCTGAACAACGATCTTTTCATCACCTTCGCTGTCATCATTCCAGGCAATGATAACGTCTCCAAGTTCGGCGCCTGCAATTGAAGGATTCTCTACATTATCGGACGTAGCAATAATAATGCCGTTGTTCGTCCAAAGACTGACGCCCGAATCATCAATTCTCTGCGCTGCAATCATGTCAGTATCCTCACCAGACCGTTCATCTTCCCATACGATAAACGTAGTTCCCGCTTCATGAAGAATCTGAGGGCTGTATTGACCATCTATTGCAGTACAAATATCAACGCCATCCGCGCCCCACAACCGCGCCCCGGCAGCGTTGATTCGTTGCGCGAAAATATCAGCATTGCCATTGCGATAGTCATACCACGTAACCATGGCGCCTCCTTCTCCGTCACCCGTGAGCTGGAGATCGTTTGTTGCATTAGAAGAGGTGCAAACCGGGATTCCATCAGAAGTGAAAAACGCGGCGCCTGAAGCATCTATCCGTTGCGTGTAAAGTTCATAATAGACTCCATTCCGAGAATCTTTCCATACGATAAAGTACCCCCCTGTTCCATCTGCTGAAATACGTGATTCATGCTGAGTGCTTGCCTCTGCAGAGATGATTACTCCGTTTGCCGTCCATTGCCCAACGCCTGAACTATTTATCCGTTGGGCATAGACATCTGCATCCACATTACGATAATCTGTCCATACAATGATTGCCCCTCCTGCGCCGTCGCTAACAAGCACCGGATCATACTGATTGTTCACTGCCGTGCAGATCGCAATACCGTTTGCCGTCCATTGGGCAACACCCGTTGCATCGAGTCGCTGGACATAAATGTCATAATTTCCACTGCGTTCATCTTCCCACGTTATGATCGAGCCGCCCGCGCCATCACTAATGATAACCGGATCGTCTTGATAATCCGGCGCTGTACAGACGGGAGTATTGAGATTCGGATTCGTCGACCACTGGGCAACTGCCGGAAGTGATAGTAGAGTAAAGAACATCAAGAATGATAGAATCATAATTGTCGAGAAGCGTTTCATAGCTTTCTCCTTTACTGTATTGTGAATCTTTAGTGAATTATATTTTTCTATTAAACTTTTTTGTCATTCAACAAGAGAGTCATGAACCACGAGGCTGTCCAACAACCCCACATTGTGTCATTCTGAACGGAGCGAAGCGGAGTGAAGAATCTCTTAACCTTTAAGTTTGTACTAATTTTTAGGTGCGGAGATTCTTCGCTTCGCTCAGAATGACATTCCTTCTCCAGCGGTCATGGACTATTCTCTACGAGCTGTAAGCCATGACCGAAACCATATTTCATGGTAAGAACCATGACACCCCATCAATTTCTACTTAACATCATGCGACTCACCTGTTTCAGAAAACACTGTTGTAATCCTTAACGTGGTTTAAGCCTTCTTTCAACAAGCGAGCCGCATGAACTCTCAACAATGTGCCACTCACTTTCTCCCCTTGCTGTCATTCCGACGAATCCCGCTCTCGGGATGAGGAGGAATCTCAATTTTCGATTGGCTTCGAGATTCCTCACCCCCGCTGTGCGGGGGATTCGGAATGACAGACCGGGTATGAAGTGAGTAGCACATCTCTCATATCTCAACTACTCACCTACTCATTTACTTCATTATCAATAATCTCTTCACATCCTTGTAGGACAAGATGCCATCTTGTCCTACAGCAGTTAGCTGGTAATAATATATCCCGCTCGGCATTCCCGAAGCATCCCATACCTGCGACTTGAATCCCGCATCCTGCATCCCATCAACCAACGTGGCTACCTCTTTTCCAAGCACATTGTATATTTTCAAGCTGATATACTGACTACCGGGTACTGAATACTGAATTACTGTTGTAGGATTAAATGGATTGGGATAATTCTGCTCTAGTGAATAGTGAGTAGGTAGTGATGAGTCGTGAGTAGAAACGTCCGGCGGTGAAGGGGGCAGCTCACCCGTCTGCTGGATACGAATGTTTCCCTTGCTCGTAGTGGATGACAAGGCAAGAAGAACTAACTGCCCGTTTATATTCGACTTCACCCAATACCCTTTTGCTGGTGTAAGGGTATCTGCAACCGTATATCCATTTGCATAGCCGAAAAATTGTGAAAGCGTGAGTCCCGGCGTCAGTGAAATAATGCTCGAAACAAGAACAGGTGAACTGAGCGTCCCGATCATATTCCACCCTTCGCTCACAGCGATAGTATCTGCCGTGCGCGGGTATCCGGTCATCATCACCGATTGCGCTCCGGTAAATTTCAACCAGTATCCGATCCCGTTACCCAGAATTGTTTTTATCTGGTAACTCCCTTCATACGCAAACGCATCGGAGACAGCAGTCGGGAAGATTGTGGTTTTTGTATAATTATCGAGCGTGAGCGGAATGGAGACCATATTCCACTTGTCCGCCATGTCGTAGTTTACAGTAACTGACGCAACAGCAAACACAGCGCGAATGGTATGGTTAGCAGTCACATTGATAAACGTGTAGCTTGTCGTTGAATCTACTTGTACCCCATCAATAAACAGGCTGTCAATGTCATAGCCAGTTTCCGGCGTGATGATAAATTGCTGGTTGTTTCCTTCCAGCACAATAACTGTGTCGGGCGGTGTTATTGTTCCTCCTGCTCCTGCCAAGGCAACAATCGTATATTGAGTGGATAACGGATACGCTAAGTTTTCATCCGCTCCCATGTATGGACGAACAAGATGTCGAGTCTCCCCGTCAATATCAGTCGTAATGCCGGCTAGTGGAATCCCCGCAAAACTCATGTTGCCGAGCGAGCTTCCGGTCAGATGCAAATCTCCTAACGCTTTGTTCACAAACTGAGCCTCGATGCTCGCGCTGTGCGCGTCCTGCCCTGTGGCGGTTTTCCAGCCTGCAAAATTCACATGAGACGCTCCGTTATCGAACGAACAAAGAGAATCCGGCCGCGTAGAATATAAGTCGTTGTAATTACTGGTAAAACTCTGCAGCCATCCGGTCTGTATCACAGCCGTGTTTCCCGGACCGTACTGCTCATTGTGAAAAATGTTGTTCTTGAGGGTTACAATCGAAGTATCCCAGAGTGACCGGTATAAACAATAGCTTTCATTCCAGGCTTGAACTTTTCCACTCAAGAAAACGCTGTTGTAGAAAATATTAACGACGTTTCCTTCGTGAGCAAGGACGCTCAATCCTGCACATTCCCTAACGTTCACGGTGGTATCCTTCAGAGTAAACGATATCATATTGTTAACAATGGAGGCAGGCGAGTTAATTTCGATACCATTCAACACC
>SCUC01000515.1 GCA_004322375.1 Bacteroidota bacterium | reverse complement strand
TTCTTACTTAAAAGACAAGGGCTGTGCCATAAGGGAAAGAAAAGAACCAATGATATTGGTTCATTTTAGGGGAATTAACTCACACTGTGCGCAAATTTTATCAGCTATGAAATGGTATTCTCAGGGTTGAAAGGAATTGATAGTTTCACCTCCCTCATCCCACGTACCGCGTTACACAAATACATAGCATCCGCATGCTCTAAATCTTGAAGAAACAATATTTTTTCTTGAACATCCGGCAGTGTTTTCAACAAATGCCTGCGGTACACTCCATTTAATAATCCGCACTCAACCGGCGGTGTATAATACGTTTCGCCTCGTTTGATGAAAATATTACTAATTGTTCCTTCCGTTACTTCTTCGCGTTCATTCAAAAAAATGAATTCAGCTAACTCCTCCTGCGCAGCCCGATGAAACATTTCATCATAGAGTTTTCTTTGGGTCGTTTTATGAAAGAGAAATCTGTCGGATGAATCCGTTCTTTGCAATGCAATTTTGACAGCTAATTGCCCCTCCCTTCTATGTTCTTCGATGGGGTTTGATTCAATGTTTATCTTCCCCGTTCTATTTATCGTCAATCGTACCCTATAGCTCATTTCCGCATGAAACCTGAAACATGAAACCTGAAGCGTTTTTCGGATTTCCTCCCCGTCGAATCGAAAACCAAAATATTCACACGATTCTCTCAGCCTCTCCAGATGCAACTCCAGAAGTTGAATGCCATCCTTCCAGAGCATTGTTTCAATCAATTGAAACTCCTCGTATGGTTGGGAAAGAAATTGCGCTTTCAGCTCGCACTCCTTCAATTCATCTTCCGCTTTTGAATCCCATACAATCCCCCCGCCTGTTCCCATTGTTCCATGGAATTCTCCTCCCCTTGAATTGGGGAGGGTCGTGGAGGGGTTGTGTGCAGCATCAGGTGAATCTTGCATCTTGAATCTTGCATCGTCTTTTTTTGCTAAGGTAACCGTTCTAATCGCAACACTAAACACCGCATCATTATCCGGCGAGATATAGCCGATAGCTCCTGTATATATCCCTCGCGGGGTAGGCTCAAGCTCCCGGATGATTTCCATTGCCCGCCTTTTCGGCGCGCCTGTTACAGAACCGCATGGAAATAATGCTTTGAACAGGTCATAATATGAAACCCCTTCCCGAAGATTTGCTTCTACTGTGGAGGTCATCTGAAACAAGGTATCATATTGCTCAACTTCATACAACGCGGTCGTTTTCATCGAGCCAATTTCCGAAACCTTTCCCAGGTCATTTCTCAGCACGTCAACAATCATCACATTTTCTGCCCTGCTTTTGTTATCTGTAGCAAGCCATAATTTTATTTCTTCGTCTTCTGTTACTGTTCTTCCACGCTTTGCCGTTCCCTTCATCGGCTTAACAGTTATCCTGTTGCCGTTTCGTTTGAAAAACATCTCCGGCGATAAGCTGAGAATCGTTTGTTCTTCTGTTTGAATGTATGCAGCATACCCCACGCGCTGTTTCTTCCTAAGAGAGTCATACAAACCAAACGATGACCCTGTGAGCTCAAACAACATTCTCCCTGTAAAGTTAATTTGATAGACATCTCCCTCTTGAATATGCCACTTCACCCGGGAAATTTTCTTTGCATACTCTTCAAGTGTTGCGGGAGAACCATCATCGGAAATAGAAAACCGGGTGTTTTCCAATCGAAAATCCTTTGAGAGAAAATCACGATTCTTCCTAGAATCTTCCTCAAGAACGACCGGCTGTTGATACACGCCGAACCATAACAATGGTTGGGAGAAATTATCGTTCCCCGCTAGCTCCTCAAAATAATATCCACACTCGTAGGTAAGGTAACCCGCGAGGTAATAGCCCCTTTGAAGAGCTTCTTCGATGCGTTGAAATGCAGCCGGAACTCCTTCGATGGAATTTGTTTGAATAACATCAATAGGATTGAAAAAAAAGAGAGTTTTTGTATTCTCGTTATCAACCTTGAGAGTTTCAAGGAGAACGAAATTGGATTCTTTTTCAAAAAATATGCTGGAACGTTCAAGACTCATATAGGGGTAACACTTCTTGGCATTGAAATTGTCTCAAAATAATAGAATTTCTTGTGATTAGGAAAGATAGTTGCATATACGTAAGTACTTCAGTAAGGCATATTCTAACCTTAGAAATTAAGCCTAACCATACGTATGTGAATTCTTGATTCACAGTAAAGTATGAAAAAGAAAATTACAGGATATTCATCTTGCGATGGGTTTTAGAAACTGTCCGAAAACTCTCGCGGATTGTCATTCTGAGTCCGCCGCGGCGGACTCAGAATGACAGATTGGGACTTTTAGGACAGTTTCTTATACCCATCAAATATACATCTTCTCATAATAGCTAAGAGCAACTTTTTTGTGCCTCGTGAGTCTTATAGATATAGCAGGTTTGCATGGTAGAAACTGTTAATGAAACAAATATAGTTGATGAATTTCTGAACGGAAGCGACATTGCGTTTGTCCGTTTATACAATCGCTACAAGCATTCCATTTATCTTTTTAGCCTCAAAATGCTTAACGATGACGAACAGGCAAAAGATGCTGTGCAAAATGTTTTCCTGAAAGCATACGAACGGCGCGACCAGCTGCGCCGCGCCGAATGTTTTAAATCCTGGATATTTACTATCGCTCGAAACGAGTGTTACACCTTCCTCAGGAAAGAAAAGGAGATGTTCGAAACAACCGATGACTATGAGGATTGCATCACTCTCAGCAGCACATTAGAATACGATACTATTGAGCAACACGAGATTCTCAATCACGCCCTTGAACGCCTGCGCGCCCGCTACCGGGAGGTGATTATCCTGAAAGAATACGACGGCTTTTCTTACAAAGAAATAGCCGGGATAGTGCAGTCAACGGAAAGCGCGGTAAAATCATTGCTCTTTAAGGCGCGCAAATCGTTAGCGACACTTTTACAACCAATACTGGATGAAACGAAACACCTATGACTTGCGATGAACATAAAGAACAAATCAGTCTTCTTCTCGATTCAGAGCTTGAAAACGGAAGCCAACGGACTCTCTTCAAGCATCTTTCGGAATGTGCGGGATGTCAACAATTCCTCGATTCCGTGATTCTCCTCCGCGAGATGCGAAAAAAAGAGTCAATAACATTCCCGTCGGAAATTGACGACGCGCTTTTTGCACGGTTGAATATTATCTCCCCTGTGAGAAACCGCGTTGCTGCGCGCGAACAATCTCGTTCATGGTTCAGACGCCGATTGCTAATCCCCGTGCCCGCCGCTATTGCATTGACAATACTTGTTATTGCCATCGGGTTGCTCTTGGGAATGCAAACCGTTCAGCCTCAGGGCGCATCCACCTTGTTCACAACCGGCGCGTTCGTGAATGGAAAACAACAACCTGCTGTAATTTTTATTTACGGAATTCCCGAAGTTCATGTGATAGATTCAACGCCGGCGAAGGTAAAAGATATTAAGAATCAAACTATATTTTAATAAAGGAAAGGTACAACAATGAAACATTTTTTTATAACGCTCTCCATCGTAATCGCTTTCTTCTTCAACTTTTCATGTAAAGATAATGCGGGACCTGCCGAGTCAACAATAGTTCAAGCCACAGAGCCGGATATCAACGCATTTATTGCTGTTGACGAGTATCCTGTGCCAACCAATCAGGTAAATCCTGCTTACCCGGAAAATGCGCTGAAAAATAAAATTATGGGAACTGTCTATGTTAAAGCATTGCTTACCACAGAGGGAAAAGTAAAAAAAGCAGTAGTCATTGAACGAAAAGAAGGCTCTCCCGATCTTGAAACCGCGGCACTGATGGCAACGTACCAATGGACATTTACCCCCGCCAAGAAGAATGGCTCACCCGTCGAGCTTTGGGTGATGATTCCTTTTCGATTTGCGATGAGTGAAAAGTGAAAACTTTCTTGGTTATGCGGTCATTGGCTTCGATAAACCTTCTTTATCGTTGCCTATGACCGCTATTGCCATATTAATTACGTCGCGCCTCTGTTATCCATGTCTTCACCTCATGAACGCTCGGAATCCTGCCGCTTGTTTTTAGCTCGTCATTGATAAACAACGATGGCGTGCGAATCGCTCCCATTTGCATAATTTCATGCACGTCATTGATCCATTCAACCTCAGCTGTGGCTCGAACAGAGGAAACGGCTTCTTCCGTATTCATAATGGTCTGCTGGGTTTTCACGCCCGGCAGACCTGCAACTTTGATGATCATAATTATTCCTTATAGTTGATCAGTAGAACATTATTAATTGACCGGCGCCGGTTCGAACACCCTCGGCGTAACGCGAACCGGCGGAATACCTTGCTGTGCTTCAAACACTGCCATAGCGGCAATGTTAACAATATCGTTCACATCGTTCCCCGGTACTAACAGGTACACCGGTTTTTTAATTCCCATCAGCATCGGTCCAATTGCCGTGGCTCCTCCTAACCTTGCAAGAAGCTTATAGGCTACATTCGCCGATGTGAGGTCGGGGAATATCAATATATTAGCGGGACCTTTCAGCGAGCTGAAAGGATACAGTTCGTTAATAATATCCGGCATGACTGCAGTATCTGCCTGCATTTCACCGTCAACCATTAACGAGGGGGACTTTTGTTTCACGAGCTTGACAGCTCGGTGCACTTTTTCCGCAAGCGGATGTTTTGTGCTGCCAAAATTGCTGAACGAAAGCATCGCGACACGCGGCTCTATATCAAACTTGCGTACGCGCTCGGCAGTTAACAATGCAATTTCTGCAAGCTGTTCCGCAGTCGGCTCGATATTCACCGTAGCGTCGGCAATGAAAATAGTTTGATTCTTGAACACCATCATATACAATCCTGCAATGGTATTCACATGTTCTTTCTTGCCGATAATTTGCAAGGCAGGTCTGACGGTGTCGGGATAATGCTGGGTCAGTCCCGAAATTAATCCGTCTGCATCACCCCGCTCCACCATCACCATGCCGAAGATATTGTGGGTTTTGACCTGTCGTTCGGCATCTACACGCGTAACGCCCTTGCGCTGGCGCGTGTTATAATACGCTGTGATATACGCGTCGAGCTTTTCCGATTTCGAGGGATTGATGATTTCAACATTCTCAAGATTCAATCCCAAATCGGCAATACGCTGACGGATAAGCGTACGGCTGCCGAGAAGAATCGGCTTAGCGATATTCTCCTCGCTTAGTATTTGCGCGGCCCGCAATATCTTTTCTTCTTCCCCTTCCGGGAACACAATTCGCTTGGGCTCGCTTTGCGCTTTGTGAATAAAGAACCGCATGATTTCACGGTCCTTTCCTAAACGCGCCTCAAGCATATCGCGGTACGATTCAAAATCTTTTATCGGGCGGCGAGCGACTCCCGATTCAATAGCCGCTTTCGCTACGGCAGGCGCTTCCCATAACAACACGCGGGTATCGAATGGTTTGGGGATAATATAATCCCGACCAAACTCGATTTTCTTTCCACCGTACACGCGGACAACATAATCCGGCACATCTTCTTTGGCAAGTTTCGCGAGCGCGTTTGCTGCGGCGACTTTCATTTCATCATTGATTGCCGTCGCTCGCACATCGAGCGATCCGCGGAAAATGAATGGGAATCCCAGCACATTATTCACCTGATTGGGATAATCTGAACGCCCCGTTGCCATAATAATGTCGTCACGGGCTTCTATTGCATCATTGTACGTTATTTCCGGGTCGGGATTTGCCATCGCGAAGACAATCGGGTTATCCGCCATGGATTTCACCATTTCCTTTGTAACGATGCCTTTGATGGAAACACCGCAGAAAACATCCGCCCCGTTCATCGCATCTGCCAATGTTCTGGCTTCTGTTTCCCGTGCGAAATACTCTTTGTACGGATTCATGCCTTCCGTTCTTCCTTTGAAGACAACACCCTTCGTATCAACAAGTAAGATATTTTCTTTTCGCACGCCAAGTTTTTCATAAAATTTCGCGCACGCGATTCCCGCCGCTCCTGCCCCGCTGAATACTACACGCACTTCGGAAATTCGTTTTCCCACGATCTCTACCGCGTTCAGCAATGCCGCGCCGCTGATGATAGCGGTTCCATGCTGGTCATCATGAAATACCGGGATGTTCATGGTACGCTTCAATTCCTCTTCGATGTAGAAACATTCCGGCGCCTTAATGTCTTCTAAGTTGATGCCGCCAAACGTCGGCTCCAGCAACTGTACCGTGCGAATAATTTCATCCGCATTGTGCGTGTCCAGCTCAATATCGAATACATCAATATCCGCGAACCGTTTAAACAGCACGCCCTTTCCTTCCATCACCGGCTTGCCCGCTAAGGCGCCAATATCTCCTAATCCAAGAACGGCGGTGCCGTTTGAAACCACTGCAACCAGATTTCCTTTCGAGGTGTACAGGTAAGCATCGTCAGGGTTATCGTGGATGTCTTTACATGGCTCCGCTACGCCCGGCGTATATGCTAATGATAAATCCCGTTGCGTCTGACACGGTTTTGTTGAAACAACTTCTACCTTGCCTGGTCTTCCTTGCGCATGATAATCGAGCGCTTCTTGCTTGCGTATCATTTACTTTATTTCCTTTCTCGTGTAAAATAATTTTGAATGTTCAGCTTCGAGCGTTATACCCTCTGCTACTCTTGCACTGCCTGTAGAATTTTTTCTTCATCTTCTGCGCTTTTATGCAGATATTTCCAGCAGTCAAGGGTTTCCGGAACAGACAGGATTGGCTCTGTCATTTGAACGCTCTTGATATTCGTCCACTTCGGAAGAATGGTGTCGTTAAAAAACTTTTGAGCATAGCCGTACACATCAATGTCATCAAGAATATCTTCATCAATACAAAGATAATAATCTACTTGCGCTGTCATTCCTTGTATCTCGCGCGGAATCAGCGCATACCCCATAATGTCGGTGTGTCTCCAGCCATACGATTCTTTGAACCGATTATAGGTATTCGGTAATTCCATAGGACTCGAAACCGGGTGGTTCAGATCCACATGGAGTTCTATTTTCTCACATTGTTTACATGATTCTGTCGTTTCCATGATGCAGTCCTTTCTGGTATTACGTGGTTTAGTGTTCGACTATTGATTCGAGATAAACGCTTCGGTGATACGGTTGATGCTCGATCGTCGGAATAAATTTATTCACCCGTGCATAATGTTCAAGTTCTTCTCGAAAATCCGGATGGGCGATATCAATTAATGCCTTCATACGCTGGCGAATTGTCTTCCCGTATAAATCGGCAACTCCATATTCCGTAACGACAAAATGAACGTCTCCCTTTGACGTAGTGACCCCCGCGCCTTCTGCAAGAATCGGCACAATGCGAGATAACCGACCCTGTTTTGCCGTGGATGGAAGCGCGATAATAGGTTTTCCGCCTTTGCTTCGCGCCGCGCCGCGTAGAAAATCAACCTGCCCTCCAAAGCCGCTGTAAAAATATCTCCCGATTGAATCGGCGCATACCTGTCCGGTCAGGTCAACCTCAATGGCGGAATTGATCGCAATCATTTTATCATTCTGCGCGATAATGAATGGATCATTCGTATAATGCGACGGGTGAAATTCAATGATGGGATTATTGTTGATAAACTGGAAGATGGATTTGGAAGCAAGCACAAATGAGGCTATAATTTTTCCGGGGTGCAATGTCTTTTTCTCGTTCGTCAACACACCTTCTTCAACAAGCTTGATGACCCCATCCGCGAACATTTCCGTATGCATTCCAAGGTGACGTTTGTTATGCAGAAACCGCAGCACGGCATCGGGAATAGCGCCAATGCCGAGCTGAAGCGTAGAGCCATCCTCGATCAACTCCGAAATGTTCTTACCGATTCTTTCATAGATTGCCGCTTCCTCCGGAGAGGTATCTTTATCAATCTGCGGCAGCTCCTTGAGCGGCACATCGGTTTCCACGGCATACGTAAACTTATCAACATGAATGAAGCTATCTCCGAGCGTCCGTGGCATCTGCCGGTTGACCTGCGCGATAATAACTTTTGCCACTTCCGTTGCCG
The DNA here is from genome assembly GCA_004322375.1 of Bacteroidota bacterium. Taxonomy (GTDB): domain Bacteria; phylum Bacteroidota; class Ignavibacteria; order UBA10030; family SZUA-254; genus FW602-bin19. Next base: position 1,117 of record SCUC01000515.1, on the reverse strand, counting down.
GCTTAGTGCATTCTACGCCAACGCCGAAGCTGCAAAACCCATGCTCATCCGGCGGTGAAACATGAATTAACGCGACGTCAATTGGCAGAATGCCTTTATAAAACAACCCCGGTATTTCTGAAAGAAAAATCGGAGTGAAATCCGCCCTCCCGTCATTGACTGCTTCCCGAACGTTCTTGCCGATAAATAAGGCATTATGACGAAAATGACCATCCATCTCAGGATTAGAATATCCTGATTTACCTACGGTAAGCAAATGAATCACTTCTACGTCCTCAAGTTCCATGTACCTGTCGCACATCGCCTCGACCAGCGTTTCCGGCATTGCACAGCCCGGATGCACATACACTCTCTGCCCTGATTGAATTACCTTGACTGCTTCCGATGCAGTTCGTAACTTCGATTTGTATCGTTCCACCCAATTCATGGCTCTCGCTGAACCTTCAGCATAGTTTCAATATTCTGTGATTGCATCCCGAATCGTTTAGCGATAGCATCGTTGCAACACTCGCCATTGAATATGCAAACGCCGCGCGCCAGCCCGCCGTTTTCTTTCATTGAGCTTTCCAGCCCGTTCTGACAAATCTCCAGAAGATACGGAAGAAGCGTATTGGTTAAGCCGTAGGTTGCCGTGCGGGCAACGTTTGCCGGGATGTTCGGCACACAATAATGAATGACATTATGCAAAACATACGTCGGGTCTTCGAGTGTCGTCGGTCGGCTTGTGGCGATACACCCCCCCTGGTCAATGGAAACATCTATGACAATAGCTCCGGGCTTCATCTGTTGAATCATATCTTCTGTTACAAGATGTGGGGCTTTCTCTCCCTTCATTAAGACCGCTCCGACAACAACGTCGGCGAATTGTATCGCCTTCCTGATGTTATATTCCGTCGTCAACCCGGTAACTATTTGATAGTTGAATCGTTGCTCCAATTTCCTCAACCGTCCTAAATCTTTATCTAGAACGATTACCTCCGCGCCCGAACATAACGCCATTCGCGCCGCCGCGCTTCCTACCATTCCTGCGCCAAGAATCACGACAGTTGCCGGCGGAATTCCCGTGATACCGCCAAGCACAATTCCCCTTCCGTGATTATTACTTTCTAAAAATCGC
>SCUC01000514.1 GCA_004322375.1 Bacteroidota bacterium | reverse complement strand
CCAACCTTCGCTCCGTTTCTATAGACAACGTGTTCTTTTCTTGCTTCACCGGTAAGCGTTATCGAGATAAACATGTTCGCTAACGAAGCTACCGTATCTCCTCCAACAAGAAGGCACGAATACGCCTTGCACGCAGCGGCGATTCCATCGTATAGTTGTTCCACAAGCTCGATTGTTATTTTTGAGGGAAGCGCCAGCGAAATAACCGCGTACCGCGGCTCTCCACCCATCGCGGCAATATCGCTCAGATTGGCAGCCATCGCTTTCCACCCTAAATGCTTGAGCGATGTATAGGTGAGATCGAAATGTACGCCTTCGACAAATGCGTCGGTGGTTACTAGCTGAACGGAATGCTCGGATGGTTGATACACTGCAGCGTCATCGGAAATTCCCTTGAGGAGGTTTGCTTTGGCTATTGAGTTATCGGAGGGGAATTCAACAATGTGTTGAAGCCTCTCGATGAGCTTGATTTCTCCGATATGTGAAAGGGGAGTAGAAATAATTTTTAAATTGTGGTTATATAAATATTAGCAGCCCATGACTTAAGTCATGGGCTGCATTTGTACAAACTAATGATGAGTGTTTACTCTCGTTGCGTGAGATAAGATGTGGCAGTAACTACGCTGCCCGCGTTCAGCTTGCCGTACCTAAGGCTTTGTTGATGGCGTCGGCAAATATTTGTTTCGAGCGCACGCCCACAAATGATTCAACGATATTGCCATTTTCATCGAGAATAAACGTCGTGGGGATTGCATGGATGTTGCCGTACGCAGACTCAATCTCATCGTTAGAAATCACTATCTGGTATGGGATCCCTGCCTTTTCAATGAACGCGCGAACATCTTCAACCACATCGCCGCCGCGATCCGTTGAAATGCCGATAAACTTGACATTCCTGCTTTCGTATTCTTTGCTCAACTCGATGAGGTCAGGTAATTCGACCTTGCATGGACCGCACCACGTCGCCCAGAAATTTATCACCGTCACTTTCCCCTTGAACGAATCAAAGGTCGTAGATTGCCCGCTCGCATCGGTAAACGAAAAGTTCGGTACATTTCCCTCTCGAACCTGGACTTCGGAAATTTCAGATACGTTTTTTGCAGCAGCTCCCGTGTCGTTCACTTCCGTGCGTGTTTTTTCTTTTTTCGAGCAGCCGGATGCAATGAAAAGAAATATGCTAAGGAGTAGAAATAGTCTTTTATAAATCATAGTTTTCTTACAATTAAAAATCATTGAGGTAGCTGAGCAGCTCTTCTTTTGGTAAATCCGCGACGGCACAGCATACTGTCGAATCTACCAGACGAAGGATCATTGTACAATCGGTTGAATGGGAGCGAATGTACCAGCCGGTTTGTAACAATTCTTCTTTGACGTCACAGGGCAGCATGAGAGGATTTTCGTCAAGAATATCGCGCAGGTTCACCTGATACACGTAAATTGGCTGGCCTCCATTATCATACACAAGATGAGCGACTTGCGCGTTATTATATTTTGAAAACATTCCGCCCTTCAGCTTGCACGGATTCATCTTGATAACCTCAACCTTGAAGCTCGCCTTCTGGGCAAAAAATTGCTGGACGTCGAAATAATCATTCGAAGAGATTTGAGGCATCAGCGTGCCGGCAACCAGCTTATCAAAGTTATTAAAGGTTTGATGAATAATATCGGCATCATACGGATAGGTATGAGCGTGACGGGGCTTCGAAGATGGGAGCAAATAGACCATAGCCAGAGCGACGAGAACAACACCGAATGCTGCTACCGGCTTCCATGTCAGATGAAACGGCATCACATTGCGCCACGAAAAAGAGGCGTGACGCATCTCGGATTCTTTTTGAACAGAATCGAAGAGCCGGGCGGTAAGCTCCGGTGGAGCCGGAACACGTTGTAGACGAAGTTGGACAATGCGCTTTGCCATGCTGTGAAGCTCAAGCTCGTTGCGACATGTCGCACATTCGTTGAGGTGGGATTCTATGGATGGGCGTTCCTCAGGACGTAATTCACCATCCAGAACTACGGGGAGCAGTTCAGAGACTTCTTTGCAATTCACGACGACGTTAACCTTGTATCAATTGTTCGATAGACTAACCTTATTGTTTAATACCATACCCGCGCTGCTTTGCATACTCAAACAACTTTGCCTGCAACATCTTACGAGCCCGGTGAAGCCGTGAGCGGACTGTCCCTATCGGACAATCAACAAACTCGGCAATCTCTTCATACGGGAGACCTTCGATGTCGCAAAGAATTACCACCGTGCGGAATTCTTCCGGCAGAGATTCAAGCGCTGTCGAAACTTCATCGTCCAGAAGCCCTCCAAAGATTTGTTCTTGCAAATCATTTGGGTCAGTGGATTCAGCGCGAATATCGTTATAGAAATTTTGAACATCATCGTAATCAACTTTGTCCGGTTCGCGTTTATCCTTCCGGTACAAATTGATATACGAATTCTTCATTATCTTGAACAACCATGCCTTGATGTTAGTTCCCTTCTCGAACTTATCCCAAAAGCGGTATGCCTTCAGGAATGTTTCCTGAAGGAGATCATCGGCGTCATCACTGTCGCCGGTCATCCAGTACGCGTAATTGTAGAGTAAATTCATGTGAGGGGCAGCTTCGCGCTCAAATTCCCGATGGCGCGAGAGTGTGCCGGCATCTAAGGCATAGCCTGTTTGAGTTGTCATGGAGTATTGTTGAAAATTAAAATTCAGTCGAATTTATGACAAATCGTAGAGAAAAGAGTATGGTTGGCGTTCCTTTTTATAGTTTTCAACAATTCTATTTAGATAATACAAAAAACTTTGTTGTGGTGCAAAGAAATAATCTATCACTTTACCAATACGACTTTTTTAACCATTTTGTTGCCCGAAACGCTTAATCTTACATAATAAATACCGCTGGCGTGATTTGCCGCATCAAAAAGTACCTGATGGTTCCCGCTTTCCTGCTCCTCCTCTGCAAAGCTTTCTACCAATGTGCCGACACCGTTGAAAATTTCAAGTTTAACCATATTCTTTACGGGGAGATCATAGGATATAACTGTCATAATATTAAACGGATTGGGATAGTTTTGATAAAACCGAACCGCCGATGGATTGCTTCCCTGTCCGTTCCTTTTCAACTCAAACTTATAAGAGTAGGTCGTAAGCACGGGACAAACTTGTTCTTCACTTGGGCAAGAAAAAGCGTAACCATCATTATTTCTTCTCCCAAGATACGTAAACTGCCAAAGCAAGATGCCGGAAATATCCTGATAGTATGCTTCATTAAAAACGACTTGATATACTAGGGATCGTGATTGAAACGCGCCAAACTCCCCAAACACTAATGGCTTGTTGGCTTCTCTTGCTATTCGTTGATGGTCGTTCATCCAAACTATGCTCGATTGCGACGGTAAATGCCATGCTTCAGGGTAACAATGAATGCTTGCAAAATCTATGGCGGGAAGAGTAACGTTTTTTGAATAGGAGATTCCGTTGCTCCCGTCAAATAGCCATGATTGCTGGTTGTATGTTGAAATATCGCTATACCCTTCGCGGAGTACATCAAAGCCCTCTTCACCTGTTGATACGAGATGGTTATGATCAATCGTTTTAAGATAGGAAGACATTTCATCGAGCCACCCATAAACAAGTTCTCCGCTTCGTTCAAGCGAGCGCGGCTCGTTAGCAAGTTCCCAGCCAAGTATTGCCGGCTCATCCTTATATTGAATACCCGTGAACGTATTGACACGAAGAAGAATCGTTTGCAAGTAATTCTTATACCATTGCTTCATGGTATCATTACTATAAAAATCGTCATGGGAACGCCCGCTTGAAACATAAATCCTGTACCTTCTTCCCTCCGCGCCATAAACATATTGTTGACGGGGAGTTCCCTCTTTATTGTTCGCCGGTGTTCTTGCAGCAAGCCATTCAACGTATTGGTTCATGCCCCCGTAATCATCCCAGCTATTAATAAGCGGAATGACAAGACGAAAAGAATACTCTTTTGCTTTCGCTAGTACATAATCCAATGCCCGCAATCCTCGCTCATTGAACATCCCCGGTGCATATTGAATGACTGCCGCATTATTGGAATCGTCAGAATCAAAAAAACCCCATGTTCTTATCGTTGTTATTCCAAGAGCCTTCGCGCTTTGCATAGTTTCAATAAGATGAAAGGTATCCCCGTACGCGGCAAGATTTTGTAAATAGTAGGCATTTACCCCGATACAATAAAAGGGCTTGCCTGTGAG
>SCUC01000513.1 GCA_004322375.1 Bacteroidota bacterium | reverse complement strand
CAATAATGAAAAATTCAGAACGAGGTTTACAAAAAAATACTCATTTTACATCGTAAACAGCAAGTCTCCCTTGGCATATAGGTTGTGTATTTTATATCACTGAGCCCGCAGAGTTGCTGCAACTCTACCAACGACGACATTTTGGCATTGTATAGTTTTTTGTTATTTTATTTTTATACAGGAATTCTTAATCATCCTTCTTGCATTCTATCGTACAGGGAATTTTTTTCGAGAATCCTTAGTTCTACCATTAGCATGAATATTAAAACGAAATATCGTTGGGTATCGTTAGGTCTGGCAGCAGTGTTCTGTTTATACACTGTCGGATTGCCCATTATTATTTCAGCATGCCCTATGATGTCTGCGAACAACGGGAGAGGGTCTTGCTGCGCTGAACTCCCAACCGACGGACTTAAAATTTCCTCCACAAAGGATACGTCTTGTTGCAAAACTACTATTGCAGCAAAACCAAATACGAGTGAGTTCGTAGCATCAAATCTCAACCTGCTGCATTTCAATAGTATTATTTTTTTCGCAATTTCAACTGTCGTTGTCAATTTACAATCAACGACTACGGAATATACTTCTTATGTAAACAGCAGTCCTCCTCTTTGGAGCGTGATGGACATCCCTGTCGTCACCTCATCGTTACTCATCTAATCTAACACATCTCCTTCATTTCTGAATTGAGTCCGTACGGACTTGATTCATGCGTCGTCTTATTTCGGATACCGGAATAAGACCAAATCACATTTGCACTTAATTTTTATCAGGATTTTTCTTATGAAATTACTTCTGATTGTATTTTGCACACTAATAAGTTTCGGCAAAGTTTTCGGACAACAAGACACGATTGTTATTCCCGAATCAGACATCTTAAATTTGAACACGTTGATTGAAGAAGTTCAGATGAATAACCAGGAAATTCAAGCGATGCAGCATGAGTGGGATATGCTTGAGGCAAAAGTACCTCAAGCAAGCTCGTTGGACGACCCGACGCTCGAATATATGCACGATGAATTTCCCGATTTCAACATTGCTGAACCGATGAAATACCGGCTCCGCTTGATGCAGATGTTTCCCTTCCCCGGAAAGCTCTCATCGAAAGAAGCAATTGCCGATATTCAGGCTGAACACGCTCATCATGATCATCTCGAAACAATCAATGAAATTATTGCAAGTCTGAAATCTGCATACTACGAATTGTGGTTCACGCAGCAATCAATTTTTTTGATGCAGGAGAATGTCAGGTTGATGCGACAGTTTTCAGAAATTGCCCTTGCAAAATATAGCGTCGGCAGCGCGAACCAGCAAGACGTGCTGAAAGCGGAAGTTGAAATTGCAAAGATGAATAACGAGATAATAGATTTACGCGCAAAGGAGATTGCAGCCAAAGCGATGCTACTTTCCCTTCTCAATCGCTCCGCTCAAGATACGTTGGGATTTGCCGTAATTTCCGAAGCAGTGGCATTTCCCTACAAACTGGATACCCTCGAACAACTCGCTCTTGCCAACCGGCAAATGCTCAAGCATGACTCTCTCGGCATCGTAGAAAACGAAACGATGCTCAAATTATCCAAGCAAGAATATCTCCCTGATTTCACATTCGGTCTTGAGCGAATAAGCTCCCCGATGACTGAGTTCAACGGCTGGACAATCTCTGCCGGAATCACTCTACCGTTTGCCCCGTGGGTGCTTGGGAAAGCGGATTCAAGAGTTCAGGAAGCTGATCTCGGAATTAAGAAAGCGACAGCGACGTACAACGCATCAAAAAATATGGTGCTTGCAGGCGTGAGAGAGCTATATGCAAAAATCAAGGGAGAACAACAGCAGCTTGAATCGTATGCGAAAATCATCATCCCGACGGCTCGACAATCGTTGAACGTCAGTCTCTCGCTCTATCAAAACGGGAAGACCGACTTTCTCATGCTTATAGATGCGTTTCGTACGCTCACGGATTTGCGTATGGAATATTTCATGCGCCGCATGCAGTTCGAGCAGGCAATTGCCGGACTTGAACAAACAGTCGGTATGCAAATAACTACAACACAAGAATAAGTAATAGAAACAAAGATTTCCCCCTTACCCCTGCGCCTCTCCAAGAGGAGAGGGGATTCTGGGGTGAGGGGAGAACCTAATACAACAATTTTGGAATTTAACCATGAATAAGAATATCATTTACACCGTTGCCGCAATCATTGTTCTCATAGCAATTATCGTAGTGCTCTATCCGGGAATGTTAGGAAAAAACGGTTCATCACAACATGAGGAAGCATCCTCATCAACAACTGAACAAAAAGAAGTTTATACCTGCCCGATGCACCCCTCGGTTATTTCCGATAGACCCGGCGCCTGCCCCGTTTGCGGAATGGCTCTTGTCAAAAAAACAGCACAAAAAGAATCGAGCAAAAGCGAGCTTGCCATGCTGAAAGGCGTCAGCCTTTCCTCCACACAACGGGTCATCGCCAACATATCAACAACTCCAGTGGAATATCAAACGATAGAAAAAGAAATCAATGCTATTGGCGTGGTTGATGTTGCCGAGCCATTACAGGCAAAAATTTCCGCCCGTTTTCGCGGGAGGATTGAAACGCTGTACGCGAATTTTACCGGCGAAGCCGTTAAACAGGGACAGAAATTGTTTGATTTATATAGCCCCGACCTGGTTTCCGCCGAGCAAGAATTTCTGCTTGCCCTTAATGCGCAAAGCGAAATCGCAGACGCGCTCTACAGCACTGAAATACAACAGCGCCTCATCTCGGCGGCAAGAGACCGCCTGCGATTAACCTTCGGCATGACCGAATCTCAGCTTGTTGATATTGAAACTTCGCGTGAAGTTCAGCCAACGATTTCCTATTTCTCTCCCATATCCGGAACTGTTATTTCCAAAAATGTTCAGGAAGGGGAATACGTTGATGAAGGTAGTCTGCTCTACCAGCTTGCCGACCTTTCCAGAGTCTGGGCGTATTTAGACGTTTACGAAAAAGACGTTCGCTTCCTCTCTCTCAACCAGATCGTTCATATTTCAACCGAGTCGTACCCGGGTGAGATGTTCACAGGCAAGATAACGTTCATTGACCCGGTATTAAATCCTGAAAGCAGAACAGTCCGGATTAGAACCGAATTTGCGAACCCCCACAACAAATTAAAACCGCAAATGTGGGTGAAAGCACATATCATTCTCCCTGCAAAAAGCGCGCTTGTTGTCCCTACAACAGCAATTCTC
>SCUC01000512.1 GCA_004322375.1 Bacteroidota bacterium | reverse complement strand
ACCAATAACTGACCAGCCAAGACCAAAATCGAATGCGTTATCGTTCGAAGCCCACCACTTCGCACTGAAGCCCGATGGTTCTCCTAACATTAATCCGAGTCCAAAGGGACGCTCTTGAGCAACGGACCCCTGAACAACGAGGAACATGCACAGTGTGAAAACTGTTAGATAAAAATGTTTCATATCAATTATTCTTTCTGTTAATAAAAAATGTTTTGAAAAATATTTCAGTTTTATTATTCTCGTAGTTTTAAAATGTCTCTTGTTATTTGCAACCGTTCACATTTTGAGCTTTACTATTATCATATGACCTCTTCTCCGCTTACTCCTCCGTCATCGAGCCAACGTTCATCGGCGAACCGTGTTTCCGCATCGTCTTCGTGAGAAATCAATTTCTTCTTCTTGTCTCCGCTCGTAGATACTTTTGCATCCTTTCGAATTGACCGAAGTCCTCTCACCCAATTATCCGAAACGGATTCAGATGTGTCTATTAATAATTCTTTCAACAAATTTGTTCTCTTAGGAGCCGGAAACATCACCGATTCATTCTGCCCTTGTTCTGTTGCATGAAGTCTCGAACTTCCCCTATGATGGTTTAAGCTAGAATTATTATTCTGCATATTGAAATAAAATTACTTTACGAGAAATAACTTTTTCGTCAAGACAAATGAACCTGCTTCGAGACGGTACAAGTACACACCACTCGACAGACCGGATGTTTCATTTGTGCTACCGAATGGTACAGTATAACTCCCCGCTTCCTGACGGGTGTTCACAAGCGTTGCAACCTCAAAGCCAAGTAAATTGTAAACCTTCAGGGAAACCATTCCAGTTTTTTTAATATTGTAGTCGATTTTTGTGGACGGGTTGAACGGATTTGGATAGTTTTGTGAAAGCATGGACTCTGTCGGCGCTTTTCCAATATTTTTAATCGGAGTAGTTCCGTCAATGAAAATACGCGAGGCATAGATATCATAACTACCACTGCGCTTATCCTGCCATACAATGATGCCACCACCATAACCATCACTCACCACCGTGGGATTCGTTTGTGTACTGTCCGCGGTGCAAATTGGAACACCATGAGGTGCCCAGGGAAGCGCAAAACTTCCTGTAATGCGTGCTGCATAGATGTCTGACGTACCACCGTTGATACTACTGTCACGTTTGTCAACCCATGTGATGATAGCGCCATTGTTATTGTCACTGATAATCTTCGGGTTAGATTGGTCGCTTGCCGATGTGCAAACTATAACACCGTTGACATTCCATCCCGTTGCCACAACACCGGTTACATCTACACGCTGTGCATAAATATCGGATGTTATGCCTGTACGAAAATCTTCCCACGTAATCATTGCGCCACCTGCTCCGTCACTAACGAGCTTCGGGTTAACCTGACCATAAGCAACGTTGTTGTTCATGACAACACCATTCACACTCCAGAGTATTGCTACTGCTGGACTCATACGTTGTACCCAAATATCAATTGATGTCGTACTACGAAAATCCTGCCAAACAATAATGGCTCCGCCCGCTCCGTCACTACAAATATCAGGATTCGTTTGGTCGGTTCCCGATGTACAAACTGCAACTCCGTCTGCAATTCCCACAAGTCCGCCTACCGAAGTCACAAGTTGTGCATAGATATCATAATCTCCTGCGCGTTGGTCATACCATGTAAGAAAAACGCCGCCACTTCCGTCGCTGATAATTTTTTGACCATGTTGCGCGGCGGCTTGCGTACATACACCAATGCCGTTTGCAGTCCACTCTGCTGCGCCTATCGCATTGACATTTTGAGCATAGATATCGGCAAGGCCGGGTCCTGCATTACTACGATAGTCCTCCCAAGCTATGAAGGCTCCACCGTTTTCGTCACTTACCATCGTTACGTTGACTTGATCGAATACAACGACACAAATGGAATCGCCTGATGAAGGAGTCCACTGAAGCGCGCCACTTGCATCTACACGTTGTGCATAGATATCATAATTTCCGTTCCGTCTATCCATCCAGGCTATGATGGCACCACCATTTCCATCGCTGACGATCTCGGGACTTACCTGATCGCTGTCCACAATACATATGGCGACACCATTTGCCGTCCATTGCACTGCACCGCTTGCGTTCACTCGTTGCGCATAGATATCATACGTACCGCCATTCGTAACGCTGTCGCGCCTATCCGCCCACGCGATAATAGTGCCGCCACTTCCGTCGCTGACGCTTGCCGGGTTTACCTGGTCGTTCGATGCGTTGCTAATAATATTGTTAACTTTCGGGTTGCTCGACCACTGAGAAAGAGCGATAGAAGGAGTAAGTAAAATAATCGTTAATAGCACTCTGAGGAATCCCAGAAGTACCGGAGACAAGCGCGTCCTTTTGTTGAATACGTTGATAATATATTTTTTATAAATTTTCATAAAATCTTCTTAATGGTAGTGAGTTGGATTCTCAAGAATTGCTCTCTAAGAATCGCCATTTATTAAAACGCTTGACAATCACCTCATTGCCAAAAGACTTGCTATGAGCCATTGGCTATGATGCAATTGTCAATAATGAGATTACTTTATTAACATTATCTTCTTGATACTGGTATAGGTGTTTACTATACCGTCATCGTTCACGCTCTCTGCGGAAATGCGATAGAGATATACACCTGATACAAGCGATGAAGCATCGAAACTAACTTCCTGTGTACCATCTTCCATCATCCGGTGGTCCAACGGTGATGCAACTTGCTGACCCAGAATGTTATAAATCTTCAATGTCACATCCGACACGAAAGGTCAATCGAATTGACTTGTTGTTGCCGGGTTGAAGGGATTCGGATAGTTCTGATATAAAGAGAATGTTTCCGGAATACTATTAATCGTCATTTGACTTGGCGTCATTCTAAACGGAATTGTTACTGTATCTGCTTTCAGAATTTTACTATCTATCAGGCGACGTGCGCCCGTTGTTGAAAGCTTGCTCGTGAAGCTCTTTGTATCCATCGGACCTTCAAACGCGTCAAGAACACGACGTATAGTATGGCTAAGGTTCACGTAC
>SCUC01000511.1 GCA_004322375.1 Bacteroidota bacterium | reverse complement strand
ATACTATTTACCTTCAAAGTCTGATAAAAAAAATAAACAGAAAAAGTTATCTGAAATATATTATTCCATTCGAATTGTATTTTTCAATCTATGTTATGCTCATTCCATTCATCGCATTATTTTCAAAGAACGTAGTCTGGAAAGAAAGAAACTTGTAAAAAAAATGCCCTTCACTGATTGAAGGGCATGAGAGGAGATAATTCTTCGAGCGTTGCTTAAATCCTTGCTCGAATACGCGAACTTTGAATACCTAATCGTTTTAACTTATACCGCAAGGTTTGCTCAGTCAAGCCTAAGAATCCTGCCGCGCGTGATTGATTAAACCCGAACCGCCGCAGAGAACGTTCAATGATTCCTTTCTCGATTATATCGAGCGAACGCTCCAACACAAATTCCTGGCCCGTTTCGATGTTGGTAAGCATCTTGACAACCTCTGTCTTCTCGTCAACAAGCTCGGGAGGTAGCATGAACCTTCCGCCGGAAGAGAACATAACAGATTTATCAACAACCGCTTTCAATTCGCGAATATTTTCTTTCCATGGTTGCCGGATTAAAATGTCAATTGCGTTGATATCTATGATCAGCTCACCCAAGCCAAGCTCGGTAGAAAGCTGGGACGAGAAATATTTCACAAGCAGGGGAATATCCTCGGGACGTTCGCGCAACGGTGGTACTCGCACTGTTTCATACTCACGTATCTTCCGGTATAAATCTTCATAGAGCTTATGCTGCTCAAAAAGAATATCGAGATCGTCCTTTGCGGTGATGATAACGCGAATGTCAATCGCTTCGCTTCTGTATGCGCCAATACGACGGGAGGTACGTTCTTCAAGAAACGCAAGAATTTTCATCTGGTTCCTAAAGCTGGCTTCCTCTATTTCTTCTAATAATATCGTTCCACCCACACCTAATTCAATGAACCCTTTTTTCGTGACAACAGCAGAACCGGGTCCTTGACGTTCATACCCGAAAAGCATTTCTTCCACCTCATTGTCATCCGCTATGGATAAATTGATGGATTGCATCGGCTTTTCTTCAGCATCCGAACGATTTAAAGCATAGATATTCTTTGCAATGGTACCCTTACCAACACCGGATTCACCCACAATGGTTAAATCCTTGTTGTCTTTTGAGAGTTTGGGGATTTGTTTTACTATTGAATCCGAGGCTTTACTTTTCCCTACCATTGGATATGGTAAATGATCTGCTCCCCCAGACTCATTTTCTTTTTGTTTTTTTAGATGTTCAGACATGCTGTTCCTTTACTAATTATTTGTAGATTTCTGAAAAAGCCTTCCTTGAACTGTCTTCGCTTTGAAAAATTTCATCAAAATCAAATCATCAATCGCATCACGCCATCTGCTTATTCCACCAGGGTTGGTGTCGAGTTCGGTTTCATAGTATTCACCCTGGGGCGATAAGACAAATTTCAATCGTAAGCTAAACAGTACAACAAGGACGACTAAAATGACATTCGATATATATTGACCTATCGTAAAAAATTCTGTTAGCGAGCTCCACTCGACGCTTTTCATATATCCCCAATAATGTAAAATATCAGTTGAAATGAAGAGCAACAGTGTAAAAATTATTTTATCCATATAGGCGCCTTGCGGCGGTTCCTTTTTATACTGGTATCCAAAGTATAAGAGGATGAACGCAATCATCATGACTTCGAGGTTAATGATGCTCGAAAACAATGGCTGCGTTAAGAGTGTTCGATAATTTTCTCCTTCCAGATAAGGAAGTAATTCTTCGATACGACGGAGATTTTCGCCGGCATATAAATCCCCTACTGCTTTATTGTTATCCCATGATTGCAGAGTTACGGATTTAGCCATTTCTTCTGCGTCAGGAATTCGCTGAATATTATCAACATAAGTTGCTAACGTCTTCCATTGATGAATGTCTTCCGTGTTATACAGAAATAACGGATCTTTGATGATTGGGTAAAAATACCAGCCAAAGAAAAGCAAACAAATTGAAAGAGCAACTAGATATTTGTGGAATACTTTCAAATGTAGGAGAATTGTATTAATGACTAAATAAACTATTGAAAGCGCCAACGTAAAAACAAATGCTGCGGTATAATACTGGAAAAAATAATGATTAGCGTATTTCGATTCCACGAATAAGGACTTGCCAACAAAAAAATGAATGTAGGCAATCAAGGAAAGAGAAAAGAAAAGAAAGAAATTCAGAAAAACATATTTGTTATTACTCTTCGGTTGGAACCTGATAAGGAAAAAACTCAACACCATTAGTAACGATTGGCTCAATAAGCTAATCGAACTTGACAGTGTCAACTCTTTGTGGGAAAACAGGAGAATTCCGCTAACGAAAAGCAGAATAATGGTCAACCAGATGGATAATATGCGTGATAATACTTTCATTTTCTTTCCTTTCTCATTTCAAACTTACGAATTATTTACCATTAAGGCAAGTCGGTTCGTTAATTTTCATAGATAGTTCGGCTCGTTGTGATATTTGTCACATTCAGCCTTCGTATAATTTAACAGATTAAACGGTAAAAATTTTGTTTTCACAAAACTTTTTATTTACATTTACTCTGTAACTATTCCCACAATAACCCCTAACAATAAATCAAAGGTACAACTATGACTAAATCACAAATTACGCGTCGTTTTCGTGCAATCGTTATTACTATCGTATTAACATTTGCCGTGAACTTTGCTTTATCTTACACAGGCATTACCAGCAACAAAGCGGGTATCCCGATTTTACCGGATTCGCCACGTCCAAAAGCTGGTATTCCAATTCTCCCGGATTCACCGAGACCGAAAGCCGGAATTCCTATACTACCAGATTCACCGCGCCCAAAAGCTGGAATTCCGATTCTCCCGGATTCACCAAGACCGTAATTACTTTGACAATCCACTATTCCCTAAATAAAACCCATTAAAAGGAAAACAATGTCTAAATCTCAAACTATGCGCCGTTTTCGGGCAATTATTGTTACCATTGCTCTCACTTTCGCAGTCAACTTTGCTTTGTCATATACCGGTATCACCAGCAATAAAGCTGGTATCCCGATTTTACCGGATTCACCAAGACCAAAAGCAGGAATTCCCATACTGCCGGATTCACCGAGACCGAAAGCAGGCATCCCCATTCTTCCGGATTCACCGCGCCCCAAAGCCGGGATTCCTATTCTTCCGGATTCACCCAGACCGTAAAAAAACATTGAGTAGAGGCTATTCAAAAAATTTTT
>SCUC01000510.1 GCA_004322375.1 Bacteroidota bacterium | reverse complement strand
TATGCTCAACAAGCATGATACTATCGGACAGGATTTAGTCAACCATTGTGTCAACGATATTGCCGTATGCGGAGCATCTCCACTCTTCTTTTTAGATTATTTTGCAGTTGGGAAGCTCAATTTTGACGTTGCGGAGCAGGTTATGAGTGGGCTGGTAAAAGCCTGCAAAGAAAATAGATGCTCCCTCATTGGGGGTGAGACTGCTGAAATGCCCGGCTTATACAAAAAAGAGGATTATGACCTGGCAGGAACCATAGTAGGATTAGTGGAAAAACGCAAAATTATTAATGGTTCAAAGGTAAAAAGGGGGGATATACTTATTGGTTTACCTTCAACGGGGTTGCATACAAACGGCTATTCCTTAGCCAGAAACGTACTTCTTAAAAAATTCAAGCTCGTTACATACATACCTGAATTAAAGACAACGCTTGGCGAGGCTTTACTTGCCGTGCATCGTTCCTATCTTAAACCAATAAAAGCTATACTTAGCTTGGATGGTGTTCATGCTCTGGCTCATATTACGGGTGGAGGCATCATCGGTAACACATCCCGCGTCATTCCTAAACACTTGAAGTTAAATGTTGATTGGCAATGCTGGGAAAGGAGTTACATCTTTCAGCTAATCCAAAAAACAGGTAATGTGCCTGAGGAGGATATGAGGAGAACGTTTAATTTGGGGATTGGATTGGTGGTTATTGGTTCAAGTAAGCATACCGGCGCTATTCTCTCAATATTGAAAAAAATGAGGGAAAAACCGGTAGTAATCGGAACGGTAATGTAACGAATAACTTTGCCACTTTGCCAATATCCCTAAGGGGTTGGCGAAGTGGCAAAGCTCCCACATCTCACATCGTTACTAATGCCTCCTATAATAGTTCACCGTCTCTTGTTCAATTTGGTATGTGATAGTACTTTATTAGTTCCTTATAGCTGTTAAGCATTGCTATTCCTCGTTTGCCTAACGATGACCCTCCTGGAATGATAACATATCTGAATTTTGTATTGAGACTTAGCATTAAATCAGTGTTAGTCACAAGGGTAAACCGTATTTTGCCAACAGTAGGGATCACATAATTCACTAAAAAAATAAATTCTGCTGTTGGGGTCGCTGGAAGAGGGCGTACTTCAACACTATCGCCTTCCATCTTCATAAACGCTAATACAACTCCGGAATCAATGATTGCTTGAGTAATTCCGGTCGCTACTGTATCAAAGTACCAGTTTGTATCGTATCCTTGCCACGCGCTAGGGGAAAACCAGTGTGAATAAAATACATTTGCAGTTCCGACCTCGTCTTGCAGACCTGCTATTCCTGGGTCGCCTTTATCACCCTTACAACCAGTAAAACAACACACAAAAATTATTACATTTAGAATAGAGAAAATCATCTTCATATAGGTATCCTCGAATAAAATTTGAAATTAAGATTTCATTGTTAACTACTGTTATTAACTATCGCGCGAGTTTAATTTACATCTTCCTTTTAAACCTTGCCTGAAAGAACCTTAAATACTTAGGCTCGTACACCATTTCTAAACCTTTTATTTCGTTTCTTCGCTCATAAACTGCTTCTACGGCTTCTGCGGTTACATCGCAGTGGGCTTGGGTGTAAACGCGGCGTGGGAATGTGAGTCTTACTAATTCAAGCTTGGGGTAGTAATGGTCGCCTGTATCTTTGTTGCGGCCCGCGGAGACAATGCCCCGCTCCATGGAACGGATACCGGATTCGAGATATAGTTCGGCGGCAAGCGTTTGCGCGGGGAACTCAATTTGCTGGAGGTGAGGGAGGAATTTTTTTGCGTCGAGAAATATCGCATGTCCTCCAACGGGAAGTACAATGGGTACACCGATGCTTTGCAATTTCTCGCCGACATATTCTACCTGACCGATTCGGGCTTTCATGTGGTCTTCTTGAATTGCTTCTACGATACCGAGAGCCATAGCTTCCATGTCGCGTCCGGCAAGTCCGCCGTAGGTGTGCAAGCCTTCATACACAACAACCATATTGCGCGCTTCTTCAAAAATATCATAGTCGTTCAGAGCAAGGAAGCCGCCAATGTTCACTAACAAATCTTTTTTCGCGCTCATGGTGCAGCCATCGGTGTAGCTGCACATTTCACGAAGTATCTCCGCCATTGATTTGTTCCCATACCCTTGCTCGCGCACTTTAATGAAATAAGCATTCTCCATTGCGCGGGTAGCATCAAAAAAAATCTTGATTCCATGCTTGCTGCAAAGCTCGCGAACTTGTCTCAAGTTTTCCATTGAAATCGGCTGGCCCCCAGCCATGTTCACCGTTGCAGCAATGCAAACATAGGGTATTTTCTTTGCTCCGACTTTATTGATAAGGGATTCGAGCTTTTGTAAATCAATATTACCTTTGAAAGGGTGGAGGTTGGTCGGGTCGTGCGCTTCATCAATAATGACGTCAACAAATGTTCCGCCAGCAAGCTCTTGATGTAACCGGGTTGTGGTAAAGTACATGTTGCCCGGAATATAATCCCCCTTCTTGATTAGGATTTGCGAGAGCATGTGTTCAGCGCCTCTGCCTTGATGGGTTGGCACAAGGTACTTGTAGCCGTAATACTGATGAAGCTTTTCTTCCAGGTGATAGAAATTCTTGCTGCCTGCATAAGCCTCATCGCCAACCATAAGCCCCGCCCACTGAACATCGCTCATGGCATTTGTGCCGCTATCGGTGAGCAAGTCAATGTAAACGTCCTCGGATTTGAGGAGAAAGGTGTTGTAGCCGGCTTCTTCTAATGCCCGTTCACGGTCTTCCCGTGTCGTCATTTTTAAGAGTTCAACAGATTTGATTTTAAATGGCTCCGCCCAGGAGCGTTTTTTCAATTTTTCCATAGAATTTCAAGGTTGGTGGTTTCATGAATAAAGTAATTGCCTGCAAAATTACTTTAATTTTTGGAGAGATACAAAAGTAAAAGGAAGAGAATGGACGGGACAGGAGTCCCGTCCTAACAAATTTTTATCCTGCTTTATCATAAGCGTCTTTCAACCATCCGATAAGCTGTTTATCAATGTCTTCCGGTATTTCGGTTCGCACGCGATGCGTACACATAGCATTGAAGCTGCCGGAAGCTTCAAGCTTGCCGGAAGTTTCAACACCCTTCAAGTTAAGACCGACATCGAGCCGTGTTTTTGTCGAAGGCTGAACTAAAGCGAATTGCTTTTTCCTGCGAAGACTAACATAAGCATTTTTCGGCGCGATTTCAATATCACTCCCGAAGTCCTTGACTTCTTTCATAAGCTTATCGTACAAAGGACGAAGATTTTCTTTTCCCTTGTATTGATTCTCTATCAGTGCGTCTGTGTCTGATGCTGAACCGGCATCAGAACCTTTTGCTTTATGGGCCACTAAATTGGCATACCCGTGTGTCAAGCCATGTTCTTCTTTGAGTAAATTGACGATTTCACCATGTTTAGATAACCCGGATTTGTTTACAATTTGAATCCAATCTTCGAGCGATTTACCTGTGTTTTTCTTCAGGTTTTCTATCATTGTTTGTTCCATGACGATTCCTTTTTAATGAATATGAAAATACTTTAAATGAATTACTCTTTGTGTCTTCATTTCCATGCACCTAATATTGCACCCATGACAATGAACGTTACTACCTGACAGCCGGCATTGATAAAAAAGTGCCTGCCTGATTTTCGTTCAAAGAGATAAATGATTCCCATTGATGTGGAAACCCAGCCGATGCCTGCCAGCGCGCCTGCGGCTATACCAAACGAGACATCCGATTGAGGTCCAAGAAACATCGCAAGATTAAACGCGGAAATAAATGCAAGAATGTATCCACCGCCAAAAATTGTTCCTTGATTTCCTTTTTTCAGGTCTTCATCGGTAAAGCGGTTGACTTCCATCCATTGACGACCGAACATGATAGGGGAGTACCATACGCCGCCAATAATAAAATTGGAGAGCGAGGCGACAATAATCGCCCACCAATTGAGCGATGCAAATGCTTGAGACATATCCATTATGTTTATCCTTTCAGATTGATTGAAGATTTTTAAGTATATTTGTTTGCTCATTACGTGCCACGCACCTCAGAGATGCG
>SCUC01000509.1 GCA_004322375.1 Bacteroidota bacterium | reverse complement strand
ATTCATAAATCCAAGCACAAAACCGATATGTATCCACCAAAAAATAGAGAACCAGAGTTCTTTGCCGGAATCTGAGACGGAGGTGAATAATGATGAGAATAAGTGAGAAAACATTCTCGCAGCATTTCCCGCATCCATGCCAAGGCTGATGCGAAGCCCGTTTTGCGCGAACATCGAAAGCATGATAATCAAAATCATCAGGAGAATCAGCGTCGCATCAAACTGCGCGTGACCGGATACATCCAATCGCTTTGGTTTTGAGATGTACCGACGGTACAAAGCAATACCAATAGAAACGACAACAAGCACGCCAATAACATCCTGCAGCCAGACTAACGGTTTATACAAAGCGCCAAGGAATGAGAACGAAAATCCCGGTATCAATCCCTCTCCGATTGATTCCAGGATGGCAAGAAGCAGAATGACAAATCCCCAAAAAATAAAAAAGTGCATTATCCCTGCTAACGGTTCGCGCAGCAGCTTGGTATGACCGAACGCAACGGCGAGGACATTTTTTATACGTTGCGACGGATTATCGTTCCTTGACTCAGGTTTTCCAATGTTAAGATAGGAGATGAGACGGCGGACATTCAATCCGAAGTTGATGAATGAAGCAAGAAGAATTACGGCGAAGATGATTGATTGAAAAGACATAATCATTGTATAAATTTATTGTACGTGTACCGCACTTAACGTGGTTTTATTTTTTATATAATATACCATATCTCCCCTGCACACCAACGTATCAGGCACAGGGTACATCATACCGGTATTGAGCATTTCATGAAACATCTGTTTTCCTGTTTTATCCACTATAATGAGCTGTTGGTTGTATGTCTGTACGTTCGCGTTCGTAGGGCTTTCTGCAAGGTAAATAGAAAATATAAAGAGTTCTCCATATTCGATGTAATCGGTTTGAACGGAATTTTGTAACGATTTTACTATAGCCCCTTTGAGAAGGCTCATCCATGATTGCGTTCCATCATACGTTTCTGAGAATGTTAAGTCAGTATCATTAGGCTCGCTCGTTGATTGGAGCTTAGCAAATTCCTCATAAGAAATTTCACGGGTGATAACTCCGGTCAGCAGGTCAGCTTCAAAATAATGCCTGTCTTCAAATCCTGTTTTTGTGACATAGACTGAAGTTCCTTGAGCGAAAGCAAATTGTACTTCATCGTTTGTCCAAAGGGTTTTGCCGGAATCTAATTGTACCGCGCGGATTTTTTTATGGTCGGGTAAATCGGGAGTTGCAAATTCATGAAAGAAAAGAACGTTGTTGTGTACATGCTCGATGCTTATCCACCATTGCTCGTCGAAGGTGAGATGTTCCCAGAGCGGCGTTCCGGTAGTTGCATCAAGACAAAAGAAAGAAACCTGTTTCGAATCCAGATTTCTTTCCTCTCCGATAAGAACACTTGCCGATGGTAATACTCGCCATATAACGCCCTCGGTTTGATAGCTCCATGATGCATGGAGCTTAGGACGTTCAAAAATTTTCAGCAAGTTCATTCGGATTGATGAATTTTATCTGATAAAATAAGAAGTAAGGAGGTGAATGACAAATTTGTGTCATCAACTTGGGGTTGTCTCAAAAGAAAGATTTTACCGTAAGCGCAACCTTCAGGGTTGCGTTTCCAAATCAAAAACGCAGACATAAAGTCTGCGGCTACCCTATAATAAGACTTGTGAGACAGCCCCAAGTATGCCCAGATATTCTTTCAGAGACCTAAACGCCTTCCCGCGATGGCTAATTCTATTCTTCACTTCCAAGGGTAGCTCTGCTAGAGTTTGTGAATATCCGATAGGTTGAAACAAGGGGTCATAGCCGAAGCCGTTGGTTCCGCGAGGTTTATCAATTATTGTTCCTTCACAAGTACCTTCAAATAATTTTTCTTCTTTGTCAGAAACAAACGCGGAAACGCACCGGAACCGTGCCTTTCTTTTTTCAAGAGGAATACCTTCTAGCTCTTTCAACAGCTTCCTGTTGTTATCTGCATAGCTGACATTTTCACCCGCGTACCGTGCAGAATAGACTCCGGGCTTCATACCAAGGGAATATACTTCCAATCCGCTGTCATCGGCAATTGTTGAAATGTTTGTAAGCGAAAAAATTGTGCGGGCTTTTTTTAGAGCGTTCTCTTCCATTGTTTCTTTATCTTCCTCAACTTCAGGGAGTTCCGGGAAATCTGACACTGACAGAATTTGATAGGGAAGAGAGGCTAATAACGCTTGCATTTCTACAAGCTTGCCTTTGTTGCGTGTGGCGAGGAGGAGTTGGGGCATAATCTTGCAGAGTTTCTATTAAAGCAAGAAAAGAAATTTTTTATACAAACTATTAGATCGCATAGCTGAAACCTTCACAGGATTACTGAGAGAATTTGAAAATAATTGGAATCCACGACGGCTTGATGCTCTTTGAGCCGTTCAACAAACCGTAGGTGAGCCGTTGCGAGCGGTACGACACACACATTGTGCCTCATATCGCATATTCCACATCCCATATCCCATATCTCACATCTCATATCTCATATCAAACCAGCACCGCCTCCACCGCTTCTTCAACCCTCTCCACCCCAATAATTTCAATATCAGAAGGTTTTGCTATACCCTTCAGGTTGTTTTGCGGGATGATGATTTTTTTGAAGCCAAGCTTAGCTGCTTCCTGAATTCTTTTTTCTATCTGGCTTATTGTTCTTACCTCGCCGCTTAATCCTATTTCACCTACAACTGCGCATTGAGCGTCAACGGGCTGCTCGCGCAGACTGGAGACGATTGAGAGAGCGATTCCTAAATCAATAGCTGGCTCGTCAATGCGTAAGCCGCCGGCGATGTTGACAAAAACGTCGGATGTACCGAGCATGACGCCAACGCGTTTTTCAAGCACGGCGATAAGCAATGCAAGGCGGCGTAAATCAATGCCGGTAGCATTGCGTTGGGGAGTGCCATAGCTTGTTGTCGTTACAAGCGCCTGCACTTCAACCAAAATTGGTCGCGTTCCTTCTATGCTTGCAACTACAGTTGAACCGGACGCGCCTGAAGCGCGCTCCGAAAGAAATACTTCCGATGGATTTTGAACTTCCACCAAACCCGATTCACGCATCTCAAACACCCCGATTTCATTCGTCGAGCCAAAGCGGTTTTTCAGCGAGCGCAGTATCCGGTAGCTGTAATGCCGTTCGCCCTCGAACTGAAGCACGGTATCAACCATATGCTCAATCACTTTCGGTCCGGCAATAACGCCTTCTTTGGTTACATGACCGATAAGAAAGACAGG
>SCUC01000508.1 GCA_004322375.1 Bacteroidota bacterium | reverse complement strand
GCTATTCTATAACATAGACTTTCGAGCCAGCGCGAAAATAGAACGCAGCCGGGTTGACGGCATCATTGCCTGGGAGGGGGGCGAGCATCTTTTGATGAAGAACGTATCAAAAAAGCAGGACGTTATCCAAAACGACATCGTTCTCACATCGGAATACAGCAACCTGTTCCCGCGGGGCATTAAGATTGGAAAGGTGATACGGGTTGAAGAAAAGCCCGCGTCCTTGTTCAAAGATATCGAGATCGAACCGGGCGTCAATCTTTCGTTATTAGAACAGGCTTTTATCGTGCTGCACGTCTCCGATACAAGCCGTGTCGCGGTTGAAAAGAATATTGCTCCCCGCCAGTGATAGCACGACATATTCGTTACCTATTCTTTACGTTCATTGTTGTCGCCGTTCAAACGACAATGATACCATATCTAACTATCGCCGGCATAGCGCCCGACGTGCTGGCAGTCTGGGTCGCTTACCTTGCCATTAAGGAGGGCCAGCTTACGGGAACAGCGTGGGGCTTCCTTGCAGGATTAAGCATTGATTTTGTATCGGGGAATTTTATCGGGCTTTCCGCCTTAACGAAAACCATCGGGGGCTTTACCGCAGGATATTTTTTTGAAGAGAGCAGGCTCAAGGTGACGCTTGGAAGCTACCGCTTTTTGCTTGTCGTTTTTCTTTCCTCCTTCATTCAACATTTTGTATATTTTATTGTATTCACCCGCGGCTCCGAGATAGACGTTGTTACGGCGATTGTCGAATATGGCGTAACGACAACGCTCTATACAACCCTTATCTCCCTGTTCCCGGTGATGATTGTTGCACGACGTTCGGCGACGGTACATGTGGAATAACGCTCAAGACTCAAATAGGAAAAGCATCTTCATCTGGAGCATTGTCATGCTTTTTACCTTATTCCTGGGAAGATTGGTTCAACTCCAAATTCTTTACCATGATGTGTATGGAAAGAAATCAGAAGAGAACAGCGTGCGTCCTATCGCCCACGAGCCGATACGGGGGTACATCTTTGACCGGAACGGGAAAATCGTTGTGGACAATCGTCCTGCATATACCATGACGATAACGCCCTCGGAGTTTAAGCCGGAAGCCGCATCGTTTCTTGTCTCTTCACTTCGCTTTGACCCTCTCTTCATTGTCGAACGGGTGAAGAACGGCATCCGGTACAACAGGTTCGCCCCGACAAAAATCAAACGCGATATAGATTTCAAAACGCTCTCGGTGATTGAAGAAAACCGGGAGAAGCTCCCCGGCGTTGATTATCAAATAGAAACGAAACGGTATTTCCCCACGAGGGTGAAGCTCGCGCATCTCATCGGCTATACAAAAGAAATCTCGGAACGCGCTCTCTCCAAAAATCCCGATTATCAACCGGGCGACATGATAGGAGCGACCGGAATTGAAGCGATGTATGAGCGCGAGTTGCGCGGGGTGAAGGGAACAGAATTCATCACCGTAAACTCCGTTGGTCAACGGGTGCGTTCTTATAACGCCGGGAAGAATGACATTCCGGAGCAGGAAGGAAACGATCTGACGTTAACGCTCGATCTCGGTTTACAAGCGTTTGCAGAATCTCTCTTCGCCGATAAGCAAGGGGCGATAGTGGCAATTGATCCGCAGGATGGAGGTGTGCTTGCTCTCGTCAGCAAGCCTGATTTCGACCCGGACATCTTAACCGGATTTACCTCGCAGGCAGTTTGGTCGGCGTTGTATAACGATCCCTCGAAACCGCTCTTTAACCGGGCTACGCTCACGCGGTACCCTCCCGGCTCAACGTTTAAGATGGTTCTTGCCGCCGCCGCGCTTGAGGAAGGAATTATCTCTACCGATTGGCGTGTGCAATGCGCCGGCTCGTTCCGGTTCGGCGACCATGTCTTTAAGGATCTGCACGTTCACGGATCAACGAATGTGGTTGAAGCGATTCAGCGTTCGTGTAATGTGTTTTTTTACCAGCTGATGCTCAAGGTCGGATTTGAGCGGTGGACAACATACGGCGCGGCATTCGGGTTTGGCTCGAAAACGAACATTGATTTGTTTGAAGAAGACCCCGGCCTGCTTCCGTCACAAGAATACTTCGACCGAATTTATGGCAAAGGAAAATGGACAAGGGGGTATCTTATTAGTCTCTCCATTGGGCAAGGTGAAGTAGGCGTATCGCCGCTACAAATGGCAAATTACGCGGCAACCATAGGCAACAGGGGCATCTACTTCACACCGCATATTGTAAAAAGCGTCCGGGATAAAACAACCGGAATCGTTCGAGAGCTTTCTACTCACAGCCGTAATCTTAATATTACAAAACGGGTATGGGATATTATTCACGACGGCATGGACAGGGTTGTCAATGAACCGGGCGGTACCGCAAGCGCAGCCAGAGTACAGGGTATGAGAGTTGCAGGAAAAACGGGTACCGCCCAAAATCCCCACGGAGGAGACCATGCCTGGTTCGTCGGCTACGCGCCTGCCGAGAATCCAAAAATCGCGATTTGCGTGCTGGTAGAAAATGCGGGTTACGGCGGCGTTATCGCCGCACCCATGGCAGGATTGTGTATCGAAAAATATCTCTACGGCTCCATTATTCGCAACCAGCCCAAGCCTGCGCAAGCTCAGAACAATCAACAAGCTCAACCGAAGAAGACGAATGGACAACTGGTTCAAAGAGAATATTGATTACCAGACGATCATCGCAGTAGTGTTGCTGCTAGGGATGAGCGCACTTTCGGTGTACAGCGCGACGTACGATGCCGGCGTTTCGGTTGTGTTTTACCGCCAACTCATGTGGATTGGCATCGGGCTGCTCGCGATGATGATTGTGATGTTCATCCCGTTTCGGACAATCCAGCAGTGGTCCTACCCGATGTATGGCGTTTCGCTTCTCATGCTCGCTTCCGTGCTGGTGCTGGGAAGAACGATTGCCGGCTCGACAAGCTGGTTTGGCGTGAAGGGATTCGGGTTGCAGCCATCCGAGCTTGTGAAGGCGACGACTATCCTGGCTCTCGCCGCGTTTCTTTCCAAAGGAAATGTCTATCTCTTCCGGCTCAAGCATATCATGATGGCGGCGGGATTCGTGATTGTTCCTGTCGGGTTAATTCTTCTTCAGCCCGATATGGGGACGGCAATTATCTATATGGGAATGTTTCTTCTGCTCATGTACTGGGCGGGCTTATCGAATTTATTCATTCTCGGGGTGCTTGCGCCGGGCGCGGCGGCAATCGCTGCGTTATTCGGAACCACGGCATATCTCATCGTAACCGCGGCAACGTTTATCATCCTGATTGCGATACGGCAGAACATGCTCGGCTCTGCCATTGTTTTTTCACTCACGGCGCTTGTCGGCGTGTCGGTGCAGTTTATGTTCGCGCGGCTTGCGCCCTACCAACAAAACCGCATTCTCACCTTCATCAATAACGAAGCGGACCCGCTGGGCGCGGGGTATAATGCCATCCAGGCAAAAATCGCCATCGGCTCCGGCGGCTTGCTGGGAAAGGGATACTTGCAAGGCTCGCAAACGCAGCTCAACTTTATTCCCGCGCAGTGGACGGATTTCATCTTCTGCGTGCCGAGCGAGGAGTTCGGCTTCGTCGGCGCGTTCTTTGTGCTTGCCCTGCTGGCGTTTCTCCTGCTGCGGGGAATTAAAATTGCATCGTCGGTGAAGAACAGGTACGGAAGCATTGTCGTTATCGGCATTGTGGCGGTGTTTGCCGTTCACACGGCAATCAATATCGGGATGTGCATGGGAGTAGTTCCGGTCATCGGCGTTCCTCTCCCCATGATGAGCTACGGCGGCTCCAACATGCTCACCAACTTGATGATGGTGGGCTTGATGCTGAATATGTACGCGAACAGGAAAGAGTATTAGGGATTGATGGGTGACGAGTGGGGGATAGTTGTTAGATTATTTTATCCGCACAGGGCTGGTGTCGTGAAATGGTTCACGACACCCCAGAAAAGTCCCTCTCTTTGTAAGAGAGGGATTCAGGGTGAGTTAGAGTCGTGAAAACGTATCTTTCGAGTATCGTTGTAACTTGTAACCTACTTAGTTTTGTGAAACAGAAACTATTTAAGCCTTGTGCCATCCCTTTGGGACTTCACTTCGCTCGCAATAACACTTTCCGTCATAACTTCTATGGGAAGACGTCGTGTGGAACGGTAGGTTTCTTTTACAATATTATGTCCGAGTTCAATGTGATAAAAAACTTGCCTTTCACCGTAAACCTTCTTACTTTGCATACCTTGTAAAACCTTAATACGATAGAACATGCCTCCAAAGAAATCAACCATAAAAAAGTATGAAGTCCCTGTAAAGAAGCTGCGCTGGCATTGCGACCCGAAAAGCCTCGGGATACAAACCACTGAAGATATCGAGTCTTCGCGCGATATTATCGGGCAGGAACGCGCTCTGCGCGCGCTCCGGCTCGGGCTGGAAATCCACAATGCGGGCTACAACGTGTTTGTAACGGGATACTCCGGCACGGGGAGAATGACAACAATCAAACGTCTCCTTTCAGAATTTGAAGGGAAGGATGTTCCGCTGCGCGACCAGTGCTACGTTCATAACATTAAAAACCCGGATGAACCGATTCTTGTAACGCTTCCTTCGGGGCAGGGTGTTTATCTCAGGGCGGAAATGGAAGACCTGCTTCACGAGCTTGTGAAAATCATTCCCGCCGCGCTTGAAAGCCAGCGCTATCAGGATAAACGCCGCGGAGTGCTTGAGCATTTCCAGGAACGCCAGAAGAGCGTCCTGCGCGACTTTGAGAAGAAGGTGAAAGAAAAAGGGTTCGAGGTGGTGCAGGTGCAGGTCGGCTCCGGCGTGCAGCCGGAAATTGCCCCGGTCGTCGGCAACCAGCCTGTCAGCTTCGACCAGCTGGAAAATCTTGTAACGCAGGGTCAAATCACGCGGGAAGAGGTCGAGCAAAAAATAAAAGAGCGAATGCTCCTCGAAAAAGCGATGGAAGTGATGCTGCGCGAGATGCGAAATATTGACCGCAAAGCAAAAGAATCCATTGACGATTTAACGAAAAAACATTTTGAGCCGATTGTGAAGCTCCATGCAGACGAGGTGCGCGCAAAATTTGATAATGAAAAGCTGCAACGGTATCTCGATTCGTTAGTCGAGCATGTCGTCAACAACCTGCAAAAGTTCAGACCGCAGGATGGAGAAAGCCAGCCGCCCGGACTTGAACAGTCAGAACAACAGGAGCAGGATTCCTTCGTCGAGTTTCGTGTGAATATCGTACTCGATAATTCGGAGACGAAAGGAATTCCCATTGTTATCGAAACAAACCCGAAATACAAGAATATGTTCGGCACTATCGAGCGCGAGGTGGATAGAAACGGCGTATGGAGAACGGATTTTACTATGATAAAATCTGGAAGCATGCTGCGTGCCGATGGAGGCTATCTTGTCGTCAACGCGCTAGACGCTCTGGTGGAACCCGGCGTGTGGCAAACGCTGAAACGGACGCTGCGCAACGGCTTGCTTGAAATCCAGCCGATGGAAAGCGGGCTCTTCGGAATAAGCTCGGCGCTCAAGCCGGAACCTGTCGCGATAAACGTGAAGGTCATCATGATAGGCGACGCGTATATTTACTTTTTGCTCTACGAGCAGGATGATGACTTCAAGAAGATTTTCAAGGTGCGCGCCGATTTCGACGTGGAGATGCCCAAGCAGGAAATTTCCATCAAGAGGTATGTCTCGTTCATCAAGATGATATGCGACGAGGACAAGCTGCGTCACTTCGATGCGGCGGGCATTGCCGCCGTTATCGAATACGGCACGAGGTTGGCAGGCAGGCAGGATAAGCTTTCAACGCGGTTTAATATTATCGCCGATGTTTTACGCGAAGCAAGCTATTGGGCTGTAAAAGAAGATGTTCCCATCGCAACCGCTTCCCACATATGGAAAGCGATAGATGAACGTATCGAACGGGTAAATCTTGTCGAAGAGAAAATCCAGGAAATGATTCTTGACGGAAGCATTATGATTGACACCGACGGGTGGGCAGTCGGGCAGGTGAACGGGCTATCCGTCTATGATCTCGGCGAGTATATGTTCGGGAAGCCTTCGCGCATCACGGCAAAAACTTCGCTGGGGCGCGAGGGGCTTATCAACATCGAGCGGGAAGCTGACATGAGCGGACCGACCCACAACAAAGGGGTCTTAATCCTCAATGGCTACCTGCACAGTAAGTATGCCGTAGATAAGCCGCTTGTCATGACTGCAAGCATCGCTTTCGAACAATCGTATAGCGGGGTGGACGGTGACAGCGCGTCATCAACGGAAATTTACGCGCTGCTTTCCAGTCTTGCGAACCTTCCCCTGCGGCAGGATATCGCGGTTACAGGCTCTGTTAACCAGAAAGGGGAGATTCAGCCTATTGGGGGCGTGAATCAAAAAATTGAAGGCTACTTTGACGTCTGCAAGGCGCGCGGATTGACCGGAAAACAGGGAGTCATCATTCCCCATCAAAACGTTTCCGAGCTGATGCTTAGGAACGACGTTGTGGACGAAGTGAAGGCAGGAAAGTTTTCTATCTTCGCCGTGAAAACGATTGACGAAGGAATTGAAATTCTTACCGGCAAAAAAGCAGGCAAGCAGCTCAAGAGCGGCACGTTTGAGCCCGGTTCCGTCCACGCTATAGTCAATAAAACATTGATACGATACGCCAAGCGGTGGAAGGAATTATCAGCGTAAGGAAATTGTTCAAGTAAAATACTTCTCATGACTCCTGGATAACCTATGGTGCAGTATTTTAATATATACGCATTTTTTAGGGTAGATAGTTTTTAAGAAATCGTTAATACGATTTCAAAAATAATGCGTTTTAGCAGCCCACGACTTAAGTCGTGGGCTGTATGCTCAATTACCCAATTATTGAAAATAATAAACTTTACATCTATGTCTCAACTTCCTCCCCTCATTCCC
>SCUC01000507.1 GCA_004322375.1 Bacteroidota bacterium | reverse complement strand
GGGGAAATGAGTAGTTAAGAAAAATTAGAAGAGAGTTGATTCCAATTAGTAATAGAACATGTTTCAGATATACATTAGAAAAAGAAAATAACAGGTGAGATATGCGTAATACCGCCAAAACGATAGTGCAAGAACATAGAGAAAATATTACAGGGTCAGAAAAAAAAATTAGTGATGAAGATGTAGAGCGTGTGACGAAATTACTCTATGCTGCGCAATTTAAAACAAAGAAAAAAACAGACGCAGTAAAAATCATACGCAACGAGCGTTCGTAATGGTTCTTTTCGATAGTTCTGTCTGGGTTGCTTTCTTTAATCAAAATGATATTCATCATGAAAAAGCTCAAGAGTTGTTTATCGAAGCAACGCAACAGAAAGAAATCATAACGGTTCCGGAATTCGTTTACGCAGAAGTATTGAATTCATTATGGAGAATCACCAACAAGGAGGATGAAATCGAGCGCTGTAAAAACGTTTTTCTCCAGGGTACGCCAATTATTCAATTAGAATTAGGAGGCTCAAAGTTTTGGTATCAAACGATAGAGTCAGTTATGAAAAAGGTAAGCTTAAAAACTTCTGATTTGATAGTAGCATCAACAATTGTTTATTACCAATCTCAGCGGTTTGAAACTTTCGACAGGATATTGCAGCGAGAGGTTGATAAATTATCCCTGTAACAGATATTTTTTATTTTTCATTTTTAATTTTGCATTGAAAGCATTATGTCCACTAAACTCCCAAAGCTCCCGAACACCGTTCGGGGCAAAGATTACATTGAAACAAAAGACTGGTCAAATAAAGAAATCGAGCTGGCGCTCAACACAGCCGCTGATCTCAAGAAGTTGTTCAAAAAAGGCAAGCCGCACCGGTATTTGCCGGATAAGACAGCATTCTTGTTCTTCTTTGATAAATCAACAAGAACGCGCAATTCATTTGAAGCGGGTTGCACCCAGCTTGGCGCGCACGCGCATTTTATCGCGGCAGAAACATCGCAAGTCGCACATGGAGAATCTCCCAGGGATATGGGAATTATTCTTTCCAGCTACGGTCATGCGATTGCCATCCGGCATGATTTAGTGCCGGGTGAAGGAAACTCATATATGCGTGAAGTAGCAAAGAACGCGGAGGTTCCCGTTCTGAACATGCAGTGCGATATTGACCACCCGTTTCAAACGCTTGCCGATTTGATGACGATTCGCGAAGAATTCGGAAAGAATTTA
This sequence comes from Bacteroidota bacterium, assembly GCA_004322375.1. Lineage (GTDB taxonomy): Bacteria > Bacteroidota > Ignavibacteria > UBA10030 > SZUA-254 > FW602-bin19. The sequence continues at coordinate 6,371 of SCUC01000507.1, read as the reverse complement.
CGCGGGCGAAAAATTGCGGTCTCCTGGGCGTACGCTCCCAGCTATGCAAAGCCGATGTCGGTGCCGCAAGGATTGATTACACTCATGCCCCGTTTCGGTCTCGATGTTGTTCTTGCTCATCCACCGGAATATACATTAATGAAAAGCGAAATTGAGTACGCGAAGAAAGCGGCAAAGAAAAACGGAACCAAGTTTGAAATTGTTGACAGCATGGATGAAGCGTTTAAGGATGCGGACATCGTGTATCCGAAATCATGGGGAATTGAATCGCTCTTTCATAAACCGCAGGAAGCGCTAGAGATTTCTAAAAAGTACAAAAATTGGATTTGCGATGAGAAGAAGATGAAGCTGGCGAAGAAAAAAGCTATCTACATGCACTGCTTGCCGGCAGACCGCGGCTATGAAGTAACCGATGCAGTTATTGACGGTCCTCAATCGCGTGTATTCCCAGAAGCGGAAAACAGGCTGCATACGTGTAAAGCGGTGATGGCACTCACCATGTAAGTTTCACGTTTCAGGTTTCATGTCTCACGTAGTTTACCGCATAAATCTTGAAGCATGCCTACAGCTCGTAGAGAAACCTGAGACAATTGTTATAGGGAATTATGGATATTTATAAAGAACTCCTTTCCGCGTTAGAAACTGAAGAGCATGTGATGCTCGCGACGGTTATTTCTACAAGCGGCTCAACTCCCTCTTCTGCATTATCAAAAATGCTTGTTAAGCAAGGGGGAAGCGTTTCTGTTGGAACGGTAGGCGGCGGTTGCATGGAGGGGGATGTTGTACTTCATGCTAATCGCTTATACTCAACCGGGAAAGCTGAACTATGTTCTTTCGAATTAAACGAGGAGGATATGGAGGGGGGCTTAATTTGCGGCGGTAAGCTGGATATTCTTATCGAACCGGTAACGCGAAAACAAATTCCCCTGATTCAAAAACTACAAGCTATGAGAGAAATCGGCGAGGATAGCTTGTTGCTTACCCACCTCTTGCCTGATGGCGAGGTAACAACAAAGGATTTGATTCCGGTGCTGCCGCAGGAAACATCCGAATGGAGCAGCGGTGTGGTAAAGAAAATGGAAAAAATCGTTCTTGCCTCGTCGGACGCGCAAACGAATATGTCGCTTGCTGAAATTGTACGAAGAACGTTCCATAATAATTCATCTCATCGCATACCAACAGAGCAGGGAGAAATTATCCTTGAACCGGTACGGGGAACTCCCAGCTTATTGATTTTCGGCGGCGGACATGTATCGAAGTTTGTATCACAAGCTGCCTCTCTGGCGGGATTCAGAGTAACAATTATTGACGATAGGGAAAAATTCGCGAATGCCGGGCGATTTCCTGAAGCTGTACAGACATTTGCAATGGATTTCGGAGAGGCGCTGGAACGTATTCCCATTAAGGAATCAACCTATGTTGTTATTATTACACGGGGTCATCAGTACGATGAAGAAATTCTCAAACGGGTCATAAAAACTCCTGCCCGGTATATCGGCATGATAGGAAGCAAGAGAAAGGTGCTGACAACGTACGAGCATCTTGCCCAACGCGGAATTTCGGTCGAAACTATGCGCCGCGTACATGCCCCCATCGGCATCGAAATCGGGGCCGTAACGGCGGAAGAAATTGCCATTAGCGTCGTTGCAGAGATTATCAACACGAGACGCGGAAACCACCAACCAATCAGCAAATCGGAGGAACTGAAAAAGCATTTGCACGTGTTTGAGAAGAAAAAGTAATATTTGCAATGACATCCCAGCGCTACGCTACAATTATTCTTTTCCTATTGTTCATGTCAAGCACAGCCTTGACTCAATCCTTAAAACCGATTCTTTTCAAGGGCGCCACACTGATAGACGGGTGGAATAACGTCGCATTGACAAACACAAACGTCGTTATCCGTGGGAAATCTATATCCCTGGCAGGGAAAGCATACTCCAATATCCCACCGGACGGTGCATCGGTTATTGACGTAAGCGGCAAGTATATCATTCCGGGGTTGATAGACGTTCATGCCCAATACAGGACTGTAGAAGACTTGAAAATGATGTTTCTCATGGGAGTTACTACAGCCAATATCATTGTCTCCTCACCGGAGCAGAGGCGTGAAGTTGAACGCCTACAAAGAGATGATTCAGCCAACATTCCTGAACTGATGGTAATGTACACGATGCCGATGGCGCAATCGTCTGTTGAAGAAGATGACCGTTCCGCGATAGACTCGTTGCTTCGAAAGCTTCCAAGGACAGAGGCTGAAGCGCGAGCGCACATCGCCAACATGAAGGAGAATGGTATTAACCATGTATTGTTGAAGTATGACGATTTGCAATGGTGCGGCGATTCACAGCATCATGAAGAGCAGGTTGATACTATGGCGCTGACGGTGTTTATGAAGGAAGCGAAGCGACAACGATTGTTAGTTTCTATCCAGACGCCGAAATTAAGAAACGCAGAAGTCATGCTTGAAGTAGGGGCTTTTTCGATAGTGCATGGTATTCTTGATGAACGACTTTCAAGCGCGGTTGTTTCTCGAATGGGGTCAAATAACGTTTATTACGTGCCGACGCTAACATTCTTTGAATATCTTGCAAACGGACCTAGCATAGTCCAGCGTCTCCTTGGAGATTCGCTCTTCCGGAGAGCGTTGCCACAGGCGACGATGATGGAATATGCAGCTCCCCAGTTTCGTTCAGGTTTTTATTCCACGTGTACAAACAATGCGTACGCGAGCGATCATCTTGAAATTATTTATGATAATGCTTCTGCCGTTATCAAGGACTATATACCGGTTCCTGTGGGAAGTAATTTGCCAACATTGCCCGGAATAGCGTATCACATAGAGCTGGAAAATTTGGTAAAAGCAGGACTAACGCCAATGCAAGCGATTCTTTCAGCAAGTGTTTTTTCCTCTGAATATCTTGGGCTACGGGATAAGGTCGGATTTGTCCACTTGAAATTTGAAGCCGATTTTCTCGTGTTAGATAAAAACCCTCTCGAAGATATCCGAAACACTACATCCATTTCAATGATTGTAAAGAATGGAGTACTCTATGATGTGCAATCGCTTCGCGAGAACTACCGAAAATGATTTCCGCAATTATACTTGCAGCGGGTGCATCCGTGCGGATGGGAAAACCTAAGGCATTGCTTACCATCGAGGGAGAGACATTCCTGCAGCGTATTGTCCGAACGTTACGTTCCGCGCGAGTAACGGAAACCATTATTGTTCTCGGCTCGCAGGCTGAAGAGATTCAAGGTACTTTGCAATGGTTTGAGGGGAGAGTTGTGATCAATTCGTTCTGGCAAACGGGCCAGCTATCTTCCCTGATTACAGGTGTCCAAGCGCTTGAGAGTGAAACAACTCATGGCTGTCTTGTCTGCCCTGTAGATCACCCGTTATTTTCGCATTCCGTTATAGTGGATTTGTTGCAAGGGTTCTGGACTTCCGGTAAAAATATTATTATTCCTGTGTATAATGGCAAACGAGGACATCCGGTTATTTTTGGCAAGTCGCTTTTTCCAGCACTTCATTCTGCATCGCAGGAGAAAGGCGCGAAGGAAGTGGTCCATACGCATCGAGATGAAATTCTTGAAGTCACTGTTCAAGAAGGGGGAGTACTCGTCAATATTGATACCCCGGAACAATACCAAGCGGTTCTAAGGAGTAAAGAGCGTGATTAATGCTAAGGAAGCGTTAGACATTATCCTTAACCATGTACGCCCTTTGGGAACATGCACCTTATCACTCGAACAAGCGTTAGGACTTGTTCTTGCAGAAGAGATTATTTCAGCCGAATATATCCCTGCATTCGATAACTCAGCGATGGATGGGTTTGCCGTCCGGTCGGAGGAGGTGAGCAACGTTCCGGCGACATTGCGAATTGTTAATGAAATTCCTGCAGGCGCAGTTTCGGAAAAACATCTCTTGCCGGGAGAAGCGATGCCTATTATGACCGGGGCAAAAATCCCTGAAGGTTGCAACGCTGTGGTTCAACTTGAATGGACTGAACGAGTGGATGAGCATCTTGTCAACGTGATGCGCAGGGTCGAGCCGGGACAAAACATTCGTCGAGTGGGAGCTGATGTACAAAAAGGCTCTCTTGTTTTTTCACCGGGGACTGAGCTTCGTCCGCAAGAGCTTGGCGTGCTCGCTTCATTAGGAAAGCAATTTGTTTCCGTTTACCGTCCTCCGCGAGTTGCAGTTCTTGTTACGGGAAATGAAATCGTTGAAATTAATAGGCCGGTACCCGATGGAAAAATCCGCAACAGTAATGGCTATGTTTTGAGCGCGCTTCTCCGGCAGGTAGGCTGCACAGTTCTCAATCTTGGAATTGTGAAAGATTCCCGTGAAGAATTGCATCAGAAACTTTCTCAAGGTTTAAGCGCGGATGTTCTTATTACCTCCGGAGGAGTTTCGGCAGGAACGTACGACCTGGTGCCGGAGGTATTGCAAGCTCTTGGAGTTGAACGAAAGGTCTGGAAGGTTAATATCAAGCCCGGTATGCCGATGTTGTTCGGGATGAGCGGAGCTGTGCCCGTGTTCGGGCTTCCGGGTAACCCTGTGTCAACGTACGTCACCTTTCTACAATTTGTCAAGCCTGCAATTCTTGCTATGAAAGGCGCTCGCAGCGTGCTGCCGTTCCGGTTTCGCGCTGCACTTAAAGAATCAATCATCAAAAAAGATAAGAAGCGTCACTTTCTGAGAGGGATTCTCGAAGAAAAAGAAGGGGTGTTACACGTGCATTCAACCGGCTCTCAAGTTTCAAATATCCTCACATCATTATCGAAAGCGAATTGTTTTATTATTCTTCCTGAAGAGTCAGCGACAGTAGAAGCAGGCGATACAGTTGAAGTGGAGTTGATATGAACGTGACAGTTAAATTTTTTGCAATAGCAAGGGATATTACCGGCACTCCTGAACTTACCCTGGAAGTCCCCGCCGGGATGGCTGCATCGGAATTGTTAGATGCGCTTGAAAGCAAGTATCCGGGTTTCGGAACATGGAAGAGCTTCGTCCGGGTTGCGGTGAATCGAGAATATGTCTCAAACGAACGGATACTTTCTGCGGGAGATGAAATCGCAATCATTCCTCCGGTAAGCGGAGGGTGATATAATTGACGATTGAGGATTGAATCATTGACGATTGTTATAACTGATGTTATGTATGAACCCAATCTAGCATGTATGAATTTCGTTTTCACGACTCTAACTTATCCCCCTTGGGGCTGTCTCAAAAGGTTACGTAACATCCGTTATAATTTATAATTTCCTATCAGCAATAAGGAAATAAACAAAGCTACGTTTCGGTACATTCAAATATGACCTATGGTTAGAATTATAACAGAAGAGATAAATATAGCAGAGGCTATCAACGGCGCGTCCGACCCGGCGGCGGGGGCGATAGATGTCTTTATCGGCACAACACGCAATAACGCGAACGGCAAAAGAGTTCTCAAATTAGAATACGAAGCATACAACGAAATGGCATTAGAAATGATGCAGCGACTTCTTGATGAGGCATCCCTGCGGTGGAGCATTTGCAAATGCTCCATCATTCATCGTGTGGGAAGAGTGGATATCGGAGAAGCGAGCGTTGTTATAGCAGTTTCATCGCCGCATCGCAACGAAGCGTTTGAAGCGTGTAAATTTCTGATTGACCGTCTCAAGCAGGAAGTACCCATCTGGAAGAAAGAGTTCTTTGAGGATGGTGAAATTTGGGTTGACAGCAGGAAGTAGGCAGTTACAATCAGAATCCGTAATAGATGAAACTTTCTGTGCCATGTTGTTGTTCGTAGATGTCGGGTTTACTAATTCACAATTGTACTAAACTAACTATCAAGGATATTGTTATGAAAAAACTACTTATTGTTCTCGTTGTAGCATTGGTATTTGCGCTGGTGCAAGTCGCCGCTGTTGGGCAAACTCAACAGCCGGCAAAAGCTGAAAAGCAGGCTGAAATGAATAAAAAAACAGTCGAAAAAATGGAAGGCAAGGGGGAGATGAAAGTAAAACAGGAGGAAATGATGCAGAAGAAAGCTGAGACCAAGGAAGCGTCCGATGCAGAAACCCACAAGGCAATGATGGAAAAGAAAGCCGCTGCCGGACAAAAAACGGAAGCGGAAATGCACAAGGCAATGTTAGAAAAGAAGGCGAAGTCGGGTGAGAAAACCGAGGCGGAAATGCACAAAGCGATGATGGAAAAGAAAGCGGAGGCGATGAAGCATAAGGGCGAAGCAGCGGAAAAGAAGGGAGAAATGAAAGAAAAGAAGGAGGAGATGATGAAGAAGGGCGAGGAAATGAAAAAGAAGGAAGAAATGATGTCATTAAAAGAACATCATTGCACGGACAAGTGCACGAACGATAGCCAT
>SCUC01000506.1 GCA_004322375.1 Bacteroidota bacterium | reverse complement strand
TCTCGCCCTGAATTCCTTCAAGGGCGAGATCATGGTCGTAGATAATGCTTCTGACGATGGTAGCGTTGATATGGTGAAACAGAAATTTCCGCGGGTTACTCTAATAGCCAATCAGTCTAATGTAGGCTATGGCGTGGCAAACAATCAGGCGGCGAGAACCGCAACCGGTGAAATCCTCTTTTTTTTGAATCCCGATACCATTGTACAGGAAAATACTTTCACAGTTCTTATCAATTTTTTTAAGAATAACAACTCTACGGGTCTTGCCGGGTGCAAGGTTCTCAATCCTGATGGAACGCTTCAACCGGCTTGCAGAAGGAGCTTCCCGACGCCATGGGTCGCGTTTACAAAAATTATCGGGCTGAGCTCGTTATTCCCCGATTCCTCTTTTTTTTCAAAATATAATCTTACCTTCTTACATCCTGACGAAACATACGAAGTGGATGCCGTCAGCGGTTCGTGTATGGCGATACGGAATAGTATTTTTCAACAAGCCGGAGGTTTTGATGAGCAATTCTTCATGTATGGAGAAGACCTGGATTTGTGTTATCGGGTGAAAAAAGCTGGATGGAAGGTGCATTATGTCCATTCCACGCAAATCATTCACTATAAAGGGGAAAGCGTACGGCGAAGCGATATTAATGACGTACGGGTGTTTTACCATGCAATGCACCTGTTTGTAAAAAAACATTTTCATTACGGTGTTGTTGCAGGTGTGCTGCTGCGCGCAGGCATTCTGCTCCGGGAATTGCTCGCGCTTTTTCAGAAGCATAAAACATTGCTCAGCTCGATGGCGATAGATTACGTTGTGGTAATCGTCGCGTGGTTCATGGGGGAATGGCTGCGGTTTGGAGCAATATATCAGTTCCCTCCGGCAGCATATCCTGTCGTATTCACGATTCTGCCGTTCGTTGTTCTCATCACCCTCTTGATGTTTGATGTCTATACCGGCAGAAGACATTCTTCCGGAAGGACAGTGAGCGGCGTAGTAACAGCGTTTGTTATTCTTTCCGCGTTGACGTTTTTTTTCAAGGATTATGCCTTCAGCAGATTTGTTCTGCTTATTACAGGAGTAGTGAGCTGCGTAGCGCTGCTGCTCTGGAGGGAAATATTCCGTGCGAGGAAACATACACAATTATTTTCAAGGCGCACACTCATAGTCGGCGCGTCAGAAAAAGGCATTGAGTTACTTCTCAGGCTGAGAAGTAAAAACTCCATGGGATACAACGTCGTAGGTTTTATTCATAACGATAAACAACTCGTCGGGGAGCAAGTCGCCGGAGTAGAGGTGTTGGGGAGCTTAGATTCGATTGGAAAGGTAATCCAGCAGCATAATATTTCCGACGTAATATTTTCAAGCGATACGTTTACGTATGCTGAGATACTATCTGTCATCAGCGGCTCGACGGAAAAGAATGTAAACTATAGGCTCGTGCCAAGCAGCCTTGAAGTTATCATCGGAAAAACTCATATTGATGAGTTGAACGACCTTCCGCTTGTTGACATTGAATATAATGTCCATCGGTTACAGAACAGGATTATTAAACGCTGCATGGATATTTTCTTTGGAATGGTTCTTGTTATTGCACTCTATCCCGTAGCGCGAGCGCGTACATCATCCGGCAAAGGGGGCCGCATTACCCGGGCGATGTTGAATATTCCCAAAGTAATTCGAGGGGCAATGAGTATCGTTGGATTCCTTCATACTCAAAACAACGTCACAAAGCAGAACCAAAGATTACTTGTTAAGCCAGGGATTACAGGACTTGCACAAGTGAATAACTTTGATAAATTATCAGTTGATGAAATCGCACAATACAATGTATATTATGCGAAAAACCAATCATTTATGTTAGATTTAGAGATTCTCCTTAAAACAATAGTTCTTTTTGTGAAGGAATAGCAATCCTCAGTATCAATTGCGGTGATGCAGGCAGGTTGTGTATGTACCATCCTTTATACACATCCCTTAACCCTCTCAAGAGGGGAATATTGAATTATTTATTTTACATATTTTATTGAGAGAATGGCAAAAGCAGTACTGGATTTTGAAAAGCCGATTATCGATCTCGAACAGAAAATTGAAGAGATGCGAAAATATAGCGACCGGCTTGATATTGGGAGTGAAATTAAAAAGCTCGAGGAAAAAGTATCGCAGCTTCGAGAGCATGTGTATTCACGGTTGACGCGGTGGCAGAGGGTGCAGCTTGCCCGCCACCCGGATCGTCCCTATACGCTCGATTACATCGGGATGATGACAACGGACTTTATCGAATTGCACGGTGACCGGAACTTTCGCGACGATAAAGCAATTGTAGGCGGGTTCGCGCGGCTTGATGAACAACCGGTGATGATTCTCGGTATGCAGAAAGGGCGCGACACGAAATCGAATTTATATCGGAATTTCGGAATGCCTAATCCTGAAGGGTACCGAAAAGCACTCCGCTTGATGAAGCTTGCGGCGAAATTTCAACGACCTGTTATCACGCTGATTGATACGCCGGGCGCGTACCCCGGAATTGAGGCTGAGGAACGGGGGCAGGCGGAGGCAATTGCCCGCAATTTATTCGAGATGTCGCGGCTTCCCGTGCCAATTATTATTTCAATCATCGGTGAGGGAGCTTCAGGCGGCGCGCTCGGAATCGGGCTCGGCGACCGGGTACTGATGATGGAAAATTGCTGGTACTCTGTGATTTCTCCGGAATCATGCTCGAGCATTCTCTGGCGAAGCTGGGAATATAAAGAGCAAGCCGCGGAGGCGTTAAAATTAACTGCTCCGGATTTATTAGCCCAGGGAATTATTGACCGAATTGTTCCTGAACCTATTGGCGGCGCGCATCGAAATCCTGTACAGGCGGCTGAAAATTTGAAGAAAGTGTTGCTGGAAGAAATAGAAAAGTTGATGAAAACTAAGCCGGACAAATTGATTGAAAAACGGGTGGAGAAGTATTCGAAAATGGGAGAGTATGAAGAATGATTGACGATCGTAGATTGAGCTATTGACAATTATTAGTAAGAAGTTGATTTATACCTTGAAGTCAGTCAGGTATTTTCATCATGATTGAAGTTATACACACTGATGGATTTTAGGATAAATTACGTTCGCATTGCCGTAAACGACAATGCTATTGAATACAAGTCCTGTAAAACAGGACTGTTTTGGTCAATTCAGTCGGATTTATCCGACTTGGATATAGTAGCGTCACCGTTTACGGTGATACGGAAAGGCGCTTTGCGTAACTTCAGTCATGATTGTTTCTGAAACCCTCATCCGTGTCCGTTACGCGGATACCGACCAAATGAAATTTGCATACTACGGTAAGTATTTCGAGTACTTTGAGCAAGGGCGTTCCGACCTGTTACGGCAAATAGGGTTGCCATATCCTGAAATTGAACGGCGCGGATATTTTCTTCCCGTTATTGAAGCCCATGCGAATTACTTGAAATCTGCCCGGTATGATGACGAGCTGCTTGTTAAAACCATCTTCAAAGAATCCCTTTTAGCGCGTCTCAGGATTGAGTACGAGACAATCAATACCCTAACGAAAGAATTGATAGCCACCGGACACACGGTACACAGCTTTCTCAATGCTGCTTCCGGGAAACCAACACGCGCCCCTGAATTTTTTCTTGAAGCGATAAAGTCGTACAAAGAAAAAGTTAGTAAATGAGAAACGGTTTCATGCTTCAAGTTTCATGTTTCAGGCTTCAATCTTCAAGTTATATACAACACAGTGTTGAAAAATCTTAAATCTCACGTCCCATATCCCATATCCCATATCTGTATTTCATCATGCTATCTGCCGAACTACTGAATATCCTTTGTTGTCCTGAATGTGAGGGAGAGGTGCATAGTAACGAGGATCAGACGATGTTGATTTGTTCACACTGTCACCTGACGTTTCCAATCAGAGAAAATATTCCCATCATGATTATTCACCAGCAAAATTCTTCTTCAACTAAGGAAGATACGAATGGATCGTGAAAGTGTTATCAATCGAATTGTTGAAGAAGCGCTCCGGGAAGACCTCGGTGGTGGAGATATTACGACAGACTCCATTGTACCTCCTGAAAAGAAAGGACATGCTCACCTTCTCGTAAAGCAAGATGGAGTAATCGCGGGACTGGAAATTGCCGCGTATGTTTTCTATCATGTTGACCCTGAAGTAGAGATTGTTTTCTTGCATAAAGAAGGTGATTATATTCGAGCGGGGACACCTGTTCTGGAAATTACAGGCTCTCTCGCGAGTATATTAAAGGCGGAGCGGACGGCTCTTAATATTGTCCAGCGAATGAGCGGTATTGCATCGCTGACAAGAGCATTTGTAGAAAGAATAGCAGGAACATCTGCAAAAGTAACCGACACGAGAAAGACAGCCCCGGGGTTGAGAATGCTGGATAAACTCTCCGTAAGCATTGGAGGAGGAGTGAATCACCGCTTTGGATTGGATGATATGGTGTTGATAAAAGATAACCATATTGAAGCGGCTGGAGGCATTGCAATCGCCATTGAACGTTGTCTTGCTGAAATGAGCCGGAGAGGGTTAGCTATGAACGTTGAAGTAGAAACAAAAAATCTTGAAGAGGTTAAAGTCGCGTTAGGATTTCAGGGAGTGAACCGCATCATGCTCGATAATTTTTCTTTGGAGGAAACGCGGAAGGCTGTTGCGCTTATCAATCACAATGTGGAGGTTGAAGCTTCGGGGAACGTAACGCTGGATACCGTGCGCGCAATTGCAGAAACGGGCGTTGATTTTATTTCCATCGGGGCGCTTACCCATTCGCCGAAAGCGCTGGATATTTCTCTTGAGGTTGACTCATAGCTTCATGTTTCCAGTTTTCGGTTTCCGGTCTCCAGTTTCCGGTTCTTTGTTTACTGTTATCAAATAGGTAGTAGCTACAGTTCATGTATCAACAGCTGAAACGGTTAGGAACAGATACCGCGATTTATGGTATCAGCACGATTGTGGGAAGATTTCTCAACTTTCTTCTCGTTCCTTTTTATACGAACGTTCTTCTACCCGGCGAATATGGCATTGTCAGTTATATTTATTCATTGATTGCCTTTGCGAATGTTGTATATTTGTACGGGATGGAAACAGCGTTCCTTAAGTATGCTTCTACAGAGGAAGAGGGCTCAAAAAAGCAATGCTTCAGCTCGGCATTTCTTTCGCTTGGAGGCTCATCTCTAGCGTTTACCATCCTCCTCTGCTTCTCCGCCCCATTGCTCCTCCGTTCGTTAGCGTTGCCGGATGATCAATTCAATCTTGTGTACTATACTGCCGGCATTCTTTTGTTCGATACCGTTGCGGCGATACCATTCGCGCTATTACGGCTTGAACGTAAAGCAACGAAGTTCGCGATGCTGAAGCTTGTCAATATTATCGTCAACGTCGGGATGAATATTCTTCTTCTTGTTGTTTTCGATAAAGGCGTCGAAGGGATTTTTATCAGCGGTATTGTTTCTTCTGCTGTAACAGTGTTGCTGCTGCTGCCAGGCATTCTGCGTAATCTTGTTGTTGAAAAAAATACCGGGTTGTGGAAATCGTTAATGAAGTATGGACTGCCATCCATTCCTGCGGGATTGGCAGGAATGGCACTGCAAGTTGTAGACCGCCCTATTTTGAAGGCGCTGACTGACGATGCAACGGTAGGAATTTACCAGGCGAACTATCGGCTTGGGATTTTCATGATGCTCATTGTTTCCATGTTCGATTACGCATGGAAACCGTTTATTTTTTCCGTCGCAAATGAAGCAAACGCGAAACAACTGTTTGCGCGAGTGTTGACATACTTCACGTTTATCATGACAACGGTGTTTCTTGTCCTGACGTTTTTTATTGACGATGTCGTCCGCATAACATTCTACGGGCATCATCTGATCAACGAGCGGTACTGGAGCGGGCTTGAGATTGTGCCGGTAGTTCTTCTTGGGTATTTGTTTTTAGGCATGGCGACAACGATGTCGGCGGGGATTTATATTGAAAAAAAGACCCGGTATAATCCACCGATAACCATTGCGGCTGCTATTGTCAATATCGCAGCGAATGTTATTCTCATCCCGGTTCTTGGAATGACCGGCGCCGCGTATGCAACGCTTGCTGCTTACGTAGTTATGGCTGTTCTGACCTATATAATGACACAGCGTATTTACCCGATGCAATACGAATGGGGGAGACTTGCCAAACTTGGCGTTGTTGTAACAATCGTTGTAGTCGCGGAAGCTGCGGTTCTTGCGTCAGCATTTGAATCATTATTTAAGGCTTTGATGATTCTGGTGTTTTTCTTGTTGCTCGGCATTGTGAAATTTTTTAAGCCGGGGGAGATGGAGATGCTTAGAAGAATTATTGTACGGGGAAAAGGCGCCGATATTAAGCCATAGGTAACAGGTGAAGGCTGAAGCGTGGGAGCGGAAGGGCAGAGGGGCGGGGGAGCGGAGGAGAGAGGAGAATGGATTAATTTGAGAGCTTTGTTTTTAGTTACTACGGTAAATTTGTACATTAGTCATTTGTATCTCAATCAATTTATTTCTATATTCATCGAAATAAATTGAAAGGAATGAAATGGCAGAATTAGAATCAAACTCAGAATTACTTACCTTATTCAAAGCGTTAGCTGATAAGAATCGGTTGAAGATTATCGGCTTGCTGGCACAACAATCCCATAATGTTGAAGAGTTAGCCTCAGCGTTAAGCATAGGCGCATCCACCGTTTCACATCATCTTTCCGTTCTTTCAAAAGCAGGACTTGTTGAGGGGAAAGTACAGGGCTACTACAGCGTGTACTCTCTTCAAACACGCCCATTAGAAACAACTGCAAAATATCTCTTACACTGGGATGAACTGAAAGGATTGGCTTCCGATTCGGCTGGTGAGGATGTCTTTGAGCGGAAAATTATCGCTACGTTTGTTACTCCTGAAGGCAGAATTAAGGCATTTCCTGTGCAAGAGAAAAAAGTCCTTGTGTTGATTCGCTACATGCTTCGCGAATTTAAGCCCGGGATTGAATACACCGAAAAACAAGTCAACCAAATGCTCGCAAAATTTACGAAAGATACCGCTCGCGTGAGAAGAGCATTTGTAGATTACAAGTATATGGCGCGTGAAGGCGGCGGCGGTAAGTATTGGCGGATTTAGTTTTTAGGTAATACGTTATAGGTATAAGAACCGTTGAAGAAACGGAAGGTGGTGAGTGGAGGAGCGGAGGAGCAGAGGGACGGAGGAATGGTGTGATCGTTTTTATGTATTAGCGATGGGTTTTATACCTATCGCAGCCATAAAAAATTTATTTTTAGAGTAACATCAGTTAAAAAAAAAGACCGCGACGATTAGTGGTTATCCGCGGTCTCTTATAGCTCTTGTTGAAGACGTTACGGCTTCAACATGGTCGAACTTGTATTATCGTATTATCTATCGTTTACCGCAACCGCTTCCTTCTGTTGTTCGTGGAAAATTTTTTCTGCAATGGTTTGGAACTCGCTGTTGACTAATGGTTTCAGCACAACTGCGCGAGCGCCGCTCAGGATAAGAGCTTCATGGTTGGCATTGGAGCTATCTCCGGTTGCGGCGATGATCGGGATATCGCTCGTCGCGGGGTTTTTCTTAAGTTCCTGGATGAGCTGAATTCCGTTCATGTTGGGCATCGAATAATCGGTAACAATGAGAGAGGGCAAAACCGATTCAGCTTGTTTTAGGGCTTCGATGCCGTCTGCAGCTTGCACAATTTTATACGATGGAAAAATTCGTGAGAGGTAGTTGGTGTGGAGCAGACGCACAACCGGGTCATCATCCACAAGCAGTATGGCGGCGTTGTTTTGGAACGCATGTCGCAAGGTGAGGTGGACCACAGTCCCTTTGCCGATTTCACTATCAATGGAGATGGAACCGCGGTGGCGAGCGAGAATTTCATACGTAAGAAGAAGACCAACCCCGTTGCCCTGCTCGCCTTTTGTGCCGCTGGTACTATAGCGTTCTTCTGTGGAAAATAATTTTCCTAGCGCCGTGGAAGGTATCCCGATGCCCGTATCGGAGATATCTATCGTGCAATGTTCGTTGCAAAGCGAAGAGATTGAAATTGTAACCGAACCATTGGTGTGCGTGAA
>SCUC01000505.1 GCA_004322375.1 Bacteroidota bacterium | reverse complement strand
GGATGCCGATACATTGGTGATGAGCTACGGTATTACGGCGCGGGCGATGGATGAGGCAATTCAGCTTGCGCGTAGGCAGGGAAAAAAGGTTTCGGGCTTGCATTTGTTGACATTGTTTCCCATTCCGGAAAAGCAAATACTCGGCGCGCTGGGCAATGTCCGGCGCGTGGTGGTTGCTGAAGAAAATCTCTCCGGGCAGTACCGGGGCGTTATTTCCCATCTTATCAAACACAGGGAAATCATAGGCGTCAATAAAATTGGAGCCATGATTACACCGCAAGAAATTGTCGAGGCAATGATATGATAGAAGCGAAAGCCGTTCAATCAACTTATTTCACCGATCATTGTTCAATGCCGTTTTGTAAGGGATGCGGCCATACCCATGTCCTCCGAAAGCTGAACGACGCGCTCGCAAAGCTGAACATTCCTCCTTCTAAAGTAAGTTTAGTTACAGATATTGGCTGCATCGGGTTGGCGGATGCGTTATTCGAAACTCCGCACACTGTCCATACAACACACGGGCGTTCTACAGCCTTTGCCACGGGAATCGAGCTTGCAGATGCCGTGCTTTCGGATTCGAAGTTGAAAACTATTGTTCTCATAGGAGACGGCGGGGCGATGATCGGGCTTCTTCATCTTGTGAATGCCGCGTTGCTCAACGTTGATGTTACTGTGCTGTTATGTAACAATTTTTTATTTGGCATGACCGGCGGCCAACACTCGGCGTTTTCACCCCTCGATTTTCTTACCCCGACTACTCCGGAAGGGAATATTATTCCTCCTGTAGATATGTGCCGAGTAATGATAGATGCGCGCGCTGAATTCGTCGCCCGGAAGCTTGCGACTGATAGAGACCTTACAGAAGTTATTCAAGATGCGATACAGCACCCCGGGTTCGCTCTCGTCGAGATTGTTGAACTTTGTACGGAACATGGTACGGCAAAAAATGAGCTGACAGGCAATGCCCTGAGAAATATTATTGAGCAACAGGGACAAGAATTCGGCATTCTGTGCAACACGCAATCGCGCGGGGAATTCGGTGTTGTTTATTCCAACAAATACCCGCGTGAGAGGGCATTTACCTCGCCGCAAAAAGATGATGGTATCGTACCGGTGTATGATAGTAAGCTGAAGCAGCCTGTCGGAATTATTATTGCAGGCAGCGCAGGGGAGCGGGTTCAATCGGCTGCGCGAAAGTTTTGCGAAGCGGCAATCAGGTGCGGCATTCATTGCACGCAGAAAAATGATAACCCGGTTACGCAGGGTTCGGGGTTTTCTCTCTCGGAAATTATCCTCTCTCCAAAAGAAATTTACTATACGGGAATTGAGCATCCTGATGCAATTATTATTGTTTCTGACGATGGATTGCTAGAACTGCATGAAAAGGGTGCATTTGAACGGCTTACTTCAACAACGACAATTATTATGGATGCAGGTTTGCCGAAACCACATACCCAAGCCAACATCGTTGAATACAATTTCAGAAAAGAATTCGGGGGTTCTAAAGCGGCGCTGAAAGCGCTGGAACTGTACGTTAAGCAGTCCGGTGTGTTCCCCCTTGACGCGTTCCTTCCTCCGGCTGATTAACCGCCTTCTCTAAAGGTACAATGATGCGCCGATGGCTTCACGCTTGGATATGGTTTCTTGGCATGACGCCAACAATCTTGTGCCAAATAAGCGTTCCCGAATATTCCAACGCGGAAAAAGCGTTACACAAGAGAGAGGAAGAACGTTATGCTTCCCGGTTTTTTCCTGATGAGCAGCAAAGCGTTGCAAGCGAATGGCTTGATGTTTCGTTTTATGATATCAAGCTCGATATATCGGTCATTGCTGAGATGATTTCAGGAGAGGTCGTCATTGAAGGAACCGCAACTAGAAGCGGCGATACGTTTCTCATCGTTGACCTGATGAACGCGA
The DNA here is from genome assembly GCA_004322375.1 of Bacteroidota bacterium. Lineage (GTDB taxonomy): Bacteria > Bacteroidota > Ignavibacteria > UBA10030 > SZUA-254 > FW602-bin19. Next base: position 2,402 of record SCUC01000505.1, on the reverse strand, counting down.
TGGTAGTGTATTCCTCTGAGGTAAACGATACCGGAACAACCTACCTTCAATTTTCCTCCTCCTGTAAAATAGATTTCCATCACCCTGTAACGGCAGGCGAACGCGTATCCGTTCGTGTCCGCTATTCCGGGCAGCCTGTAAGAACCGGTTTTGGAAGTTTCGTCTTCAGTTCTCATTCGGAAACTCCTTGGGTCTGGTCATTGAGCGAGCCGTATGGAGCGCGCGATTGGTTTCCGTGCAAAGATCACCCGACCGATAAGGCTGATTCTGCAAACATAACGATTACGGTTGATTCTCGATTCAGCGTCGCATCAAACGGCAATCTTGCCGCTATCATGGATAACGGGGATGGGACAAAAACTCATTTCTGGCAGGAACGGTATCCCATCGCTTCGTACCTAATTTCAGTTGCGATAACAAATTATAAGCAGTTTTCGCACTGGTTTCAGTATTCATCAAACGATTCTATGGAAGTGTTGAATTTTGTTCTGCCGGAGCGTTACGCTTCTGCGGAAACATCCCTTGCTAAAACTGTTGGAATGCTTGAAATATTTTCTGATTTGTTTGGAATGTACCCGTTTGTCAAAGAGAAATACGGTCATGCCGATTTCGGATTCGGAGGGGCAATGGAACATCAAACAATTACTTCGACAACAACCTACCAGGAGGGAGTGCTTTCCCATGAGCTTGCCCATCAGTGGTTTGGCGATATGATAACGTGCAGAACCTGGCAGGATCTCTGGCTCAATGAAGGCTTCGCACAATATTCAGAGGCATTATACATGGGCAAGAAGTACGGCGATAGCACGTACAAGCTCTACATCAACGCCGAGCTGGGCAAGGCGCGTAATGCGCAGGGAAGCTTGTTTGTCAGCGATACAACGGTTGTAACGAAATTATTCGATGCGAAACGAGTCTATGCGAAAGGGGCATCCGTGCTGCACATGCTGCGGCATGTTCTCGGCGATAGCATCTTTTTCAGGTGCCTGTATAATTACGCAAATGATACGAGCCTGATGTATGCAACGGCGTCAACAGAAGATTTTCAACGAGTGTGTGAGACGACAAGCGAAAGAGATTTAGAATTCTTCTTCAAGCAGTGGGTGTATGGCGAGAATTATCCCCAATACTCCTACTGGTGGAAGATAGTAGATTCGACAGCGGGATACACGATCCAGCTTGGAGTGAAGCAGGAAACAGGAACCGTGAATCCGGCAGTATTTACCATGCCTGTTGATTTTCGTTTCAAAGGCGCGCTTTTGGACACGATGGTTACGTTGCTCAATACACAATCAACTCAGTTTTATACAATTCAACTGTCGCACCGACCGGATTCCGTGAAGCTCGACCCGAACGATTGGATATTAAAAAAGGCGACAGAACTTTCTCCCGATGAACAGCCGTTTCCGTTCCCATATCAATTTGTGTTGAATCAAAATTACCCGAACCCGTTTAATGTCGGAACAACATTGTCATTCGTCATTCGTTCCGCCGCAGGCGGATCATTAGTGAAGATAACGGTGTACGACGTGCTGGGAAGGGAGACAAAGACTATAGTTGAACAGAAGTTGCCGCCGGGAGAATATACTCAGTATTGGGATGGGGCGGATCTGCCAAGCGGGGTATATTTTTACCGCCTCAGCGCTGTAGGACAAGATGGCATCTTGTCCTACACCGAAATTAAAAAAATGTTATTAGTCAAATAATGACAAACGGAGTGCTGGCTTACAGCCCGTAGGGAGTGTTGGTTGTAAGATATGTGATATCCGGGATAATAGGTGTACTGGTAGATAGATTGCAAACTACAAACAAAATACAAAAATCGCTAAACCGAACAGAAAGTACCGTTAGAAACTAAATCAATACTTCATTACTCTATAACTCCAGTACCCCATTCCTGCACAACGATAAAGCCGATTGCTGAACGGTAAATCGGCTTTTTCGTTCTCTTTTGAAAAATTTCCTTCAAAATTGTTGTTTTTATCTTGGAGAATGCTTAAAATTTAGCGTTCTAAGGTTTTTTTTATCTATTTTTTCGGCATAATTCTGCACCTTCTGAGGAATTATCCCGTACAAAAATCCATAGCCCACGACTTAAGTCGTGGGTTGCTAAATTTTACCGCAATCACCTAATACAAAAGGAATCCGCTATGAAATCCCTTTCTACTATTTTTTTGTTCTGCGCGGCAGTAGTTCTGCTGCTCTCATCAACGATGTTTGCGCAAGCGCCTGCAAATGATGAATGTGCAGGAGCAATTGCAGTCACAGGCGCGTCGCTTCCCTATACGAACAGCCAGAATACACGGCTGGCAACTCCCAATGGCACCGACCCCTCATTGACCTGTGCTGATGGCGGCGGAGGAAAAACTGTATGGTACACCTTCACACCCGATGAAACGCGC
>SCUC01000504.1 GCA_004322375.1 Bacteroidota bacterium | reverse complement strand
CTGGAATTTGGCTTTGCCGCGTATGTGTTCGTACGAACGGATGATATGGTTGGCGAAACGAAAACCGCAAAGTTGCTTGCCGAAATTCCTGAAGTGCTGGAAGTGCACCACATTGCAGGAGAAGACTGCTTTCTGTTAAAGGTGCGCGCCTTCGATACTACACATTTTGCCGATATCCTCAGGGAAAAAATTGGAAAAATAAAAACCGTTCGCGCTACGCGTTCCACAATTGTTCTTGGAACGGTAAAAGAATCAACTGCTCTGCCGATTGAACAGGAAAGGAAGAGAAAAGGAATATGAACGCTACTACATCTCTCAGAATAAAAATTATAGCCGCGTTTGTCGCGATATACATCATTTGGGGCTCGACGTATCTCGCTATCCGTTTCGCCATCGAAACCATTCCCCCGCTTCTCATGGCGGGCGGCAGGTTTCTTATCGCAGGAACGTTGTTGTTTCTTTGGGCGCGTTTTCGCGGCGGCGCAGCGTTACCTACGTTTTCGGATGTTAAGAAGTCATCGCTTGTCGGCGCGTTATTGCTGTTGGGTGGAAACGGAATGGTTGTGCTTGCCGAGCAAAGCGTTCCTTCCGGTCTCACAGCGCTCATTATTGCAACAGAACCGTTAATGATCGTTACGCTCGAATGGATGCGCCGGGGAGGAACGCGACCGGTTGGCAAAGTAGCATTCGGATTGCTGCTTGGCTTTGCAGGGGTGGTATTCCTTATCGGACCGACAAACCTTTCCGGTTCCATGAACGTAGATGCGCTTGGAGCAACGATGTTGATGGTTGCGTCTCTTTCCTGGGCAATCGGCTCGCTCTACGCGTCGAAAGCGCACATTCAAACTGCCCCGCTGATGACTGCCTCCGTTCAAATGCTAGCGGGCGGGGCGTTGCTCTTTATCGCGGGGGCGGCTACAGGTGAATTGGGCCGCCTCGATATTTCTGCAATTACTACAACGTCAATGCTCTCTGTGCTGTATCTTATTGCCTTCGGCTCGCTTGTCGGATTTACATGTTACAGCTGGATGTTGAAGGTAGTAAAACCTTCCCTTGCTTCGACGTATGCGTACGTCAATCCTGTTGTCGCTGTATTCCTGGGTTGGTTGATCGCCGGGGAATTGTTCACCGGGCAGACTATCATTGCGGCAATCGTTATTCTCACAGGAGTTGTACTGATTCTCTCTGATAGAAAGGGAAATCAACAAACGCAGACGACAACGCGTCTTGTTGCAGAGCCGGACACAGTATGCGAAATGGAAGCAGTTCCGATTAGCATAGAGGAAAAAAGGTGAGTATATTACGGCTGGTCCAAAAGGGTTCACACAATGACTACACAACCATTAGAAACAGGCGCACCCCTCCCGCCATTTTATAATCTTCCCGGCGTTGACGGGAACAAGTATTCAAGTAATGATTGTACGAATGATATTCTGATTGTCGCGTTTACCTGCAACCATTGTCCTTATGTGCAAGCATACGAGGATAGAATGATTGCATTGCAGAAAGAGTTCGCAACACAAGGCGTTCTGCTTGTAGCAATCAATTCAAACGAAGAGCAGAATTACCCGGAAGACAGCTTTGAAAATATGGTGAAGCGCGCGATGCAGAAAGGATTCAACTTCCCATACCTTCGAGACGGCGACCAATCCATGGCAACATCATTTGGAGCGACCCATACTCCCCAGTTTTTTCTGTTTGATAAAGAAAGAACGTTGCGCTATTCCGGCAAGCTCGATGATAACTGGAAAGAGCCGCATCTCGTGAAGGAACGATACTTGCGCGACGCAATTGAAGCGTTGCTTTCCGGCAGAGACGTGCCTGTGAAGGAAACATATTCGATTGGCTGCACGATAAAATGGAAATGAGTTCCTTTTAAATCATGATACCAAACGATGACATCATGAATCTCAAATCCGGCATTTTGGATCAAAAGATAATTTTACATTTTTTATAGCGATGGGTTTTATACCCATCGCTATAATGACATTTTCAGAGCAACCGACTAATTTCTAAAAAAAGACCTTCACGGTTTCAGAAACCATGAAGGTCTTTTTTAACCCCAAGTAATCCCACCTTTCTGCAACCTTTCCCCACCTATCTCGTACCTTACCGTAGTCAGGTTTGTCGGTACAAAATTTCATTTCCTCAAGGTTTTCGCATGAAAAAGAAGATTTTCATCATTTCATTCGTCGTTGTTATTCTCACTGTGGTAGGCGTCTTTGTCTTTGGCGGCTCAAAGGATACGACAGAAGGGGAGTTGCCAAAAGTCAAGGTGACACGCGGTAATATAATAGATAAAGCTCTCGCCGTTGGAACAATCGAGCCGGAAAACGAAATTTCCATCAAATCGAAAGTTTCAGGAGTTGTCAAGAAAATATATGCAGATGCCGGCACGTATGTACAAGCAGGCGATCCTTTACTCGAAGTGAAGCCCGATCCTACTCCAATCGAATTAGCTGACGCAAAACGTCAGGTGCAGCTCGCCGAGGTTGAAGTTGCCAATCTCAAACGGGATCGCGTACGGCAAGAATCTATGCAGAAGAAGGAATTAATCTCAACGAAAGAGTATGAAGATTTCCAGCAAAAATTTGAAGAAGCGGAACTCCGGTTAAATATTGCCAAGGAGCGTCTTGAGCTTCTCCAGAGCGGGAAAATTAAAATTGACAACACAGAAATTGAATCCATCATCAAAGCCCCGATAGATGGATACGTGCTGAACAAAGCTGTTGAAGTAGGCGACCCCGTAACGCCGTTAACGTCATACCAGGAAGGAACCGTCCTGATGAAAATGGCAAACATGGAACGGCTGCTCTTTAAGGGAACGGTTGATGAAATTGACGTAGGCAAATTAAAAGAAGGGCTGCGCGTGGAAATAAAGGTCGGCGCGCTTCCCAACGACACCGTCATCGGGGTGTTGACAAAAATTTCTCTCAAAGCGGAGAAAAAAGATAACGCGACTGTGTTTCCTATAGAGATTCTCATCCCTCTGGCAAAGAATACTACCCTGCGCGCTGGGTATTCAGCGAACGCGAATATCATCATCCAGAAAAAAGAGTTTGTGCTGACGATACCGGAGCGAACCGTGACATTCCGCAACGATTCTGCACTCGTAACGCTTGCCCTGGGACTTGACCGCGAAGAGCAGCGCGTTATAAAAACCGGGCTAAGCGACGCTATCAACATCGAAGTCCTCTCCGGCTTGAAAGAAGGAGACGAAGTGAAAGAAAAACCTGTCAAAAAAATCGAGTAGTTAAATAAGGACATCGGAAAATGAGTCTGTCATTGCGAGCGAAGCGAAGCAATCCCCAACCACAAACTTCTACTCTTTGCGGATTGTTAACGCATAATGTATCCTGTGGTTTTCATCCATTCAAGCTGGATTCGTAATGAGATTGCACAATCCGGTTTTACATCGGTTATAAAACAGAATAATTAACTCCGAAATCTGCAATCAAATCATGGACCATCTCAAAACCATATTCTCTGAGTTCATCATAGACCTCAAGGCGCAGAAGCTCAGAACATTTCTCACGGTGTTCGGGATTGTATGGGGGACTGTTGCGATTATTGTATTGCTCGCGTTCGGAATGGGATTCAAACGGCAGCTTGCAATCAATATGCACGGAGTCGGAGAGAGCATAGCTATCATGTTTCCCGGTAGAACCACAATGCCCTATGAAGGATTCGGCATCGGTCGTCCCATAACTCTTACTGAAGAAGATGCGAAGCTCCTGGCAACCCAAATCCCGGATATACGGAACATCAGCCCGGAGTACAGTTCGCGCGATATTCCCATCAGGGTTGGAGAAAATATGAGCAACACGCTGGTTGCCGGCATATACCCGATTTACGGAGACATGCGAAATGTTATTCCAGCAGCAGGCGGGAGATTTATTAATGATTTAGATATGCAGCAGCGAAGAAGAGTTGCTGTGCTTGGCGATAAATTAAAAGAGCTTCTCTATGGTGAAACCGATGCCATCGGAAGAATCGTCTATGTCGGGCAAGTGCCGTTTACGGTTATCGGCGTGATGCAAAAGAAAACTCAGAATTCCTCGTATAACCGGCGCGATCAGGATCGGGTATTCATCCCGGCAAGCACCTTCTCGTCGGTATTTGGCGTAATAACCGTCAACAACATCATCTACCAGCCGAAAGACCCAACGCAGGCAGAACAGGTAATGGAGCAGGTGCGCAATGTGCTTGCCAAACGATACAAATTTGACGCTACCGACAAAGATGCTATCTGGATATGGGATACAAATGAATGGGATAAGTTCATGTTTTATTTTTTCCTGGCATTTAATATCTTCATGGGAATAATAGGCAGTTTCACGCTCGCTGTCGGCGGGATAGGCGTGGCAAATATTATGTATATTGTTGTGCAGGAAAGGGTAAAAGAAATCGGAATAAAACGGGCTGTGGGCGCGAAGCGTTCGAATATTCTCTTTCAATTTTTTATGGAAACATTTTTTATTATCGCGCTCGGCTCCTCGCTCGGTTTTCTCATTGCGTATGGCATCACTGAAGCGCTGCAATTCATCCCGATTAAAGAATTTGTCGGCACGCCCGAAATTTCCATCGAGGTCGCGCTCGCAACGATGTTTGTGCTTGCCGTGATTGGTTTCGCCGCAGGCGTCATGCCCGCAAAACGCGCCGCGAATTTGAATGTTGTAGAATGTTTACGAACCTAAATCAAGTAAAAAGTAAAAATTAAAAAATAAAAAATGGGTAATTGTTTCGTGAACTTAATATAGTTTTTTACTTTTTCATTTTTACTTTTGAATTGAACGATGATTCAAATCAATAACATAACAAAATCGTTTCCATCCGTCACCGCGCTGAATAACGTATCGCTGGAAATTCAGGACAATGCTTTTTACGGGCTGCTCGGTCCTAACGGCGCGGGAAAAACCACGTTGATGAACTTGCTCATCGGGTATCTTCAGCCCGATAAGGGCGAGGTGCTTATCGGCGGTGAACGATTAACGCGAGATAATCTCTCCATCCGGAAGAAAATCGGATATGTGCCTCAGTCCATAGCTCTCTATGACGACGTTTCCGCCCAGGCGAACCTTGAAATTTTTGGAAGTTTTTTTGAAATCGAAAAAAACACTCTCAAGGAACGTATCAATGCGCAGTTGAATACCGTTGGTTTATATGAGCGAAGAAAAGACGCCGTGAAGACCTACTCCGGCGGAATGAAGCGCAGGCTCAATATTGCGGCAAGTATGCTGCACGACCCTGTTTGCTTACTCTGCGATGAACCGACGGTTGGAGTTGACCCGCAATCGCGCAACGCGATTTTCGATCTGCTGGAAAAGCTAAACTCGAACGGAAAAACCATTATTTATACCACGCATTACATGGAAGAGGCGGAGCGATTGTGCGACCGCATCGCCATTATTGATTCCGGGGTCATCATAGCGGAAGGAACGCTCGCCACGCTGCTTGAACAACTGCCGTTCGATGAGACAATATCTATTGCCAAAAACCGCGAGACTACATCCAGGCTTGAAGCATTTAAAGAACTCGGAAATCTTATCGAGCATGATGAGCTATACGAATTTGAGCCTGCCCACGGAATGCAGCTTTCAATCTTTTTTCAACAGCTAGAGCGGCACAACATCAGCTACCGCTCGATCGAAATGCGCAAGCCTACGCTTGAAGCGTTATTTCTTCATCTGACAGGAAGGAAGCTGCGCGATTGAATCAGGTCATCAAGCTTATTACAAAAGAATATCGCCTGTTCTGGAGCGACCGCGTCGCGGTGAGCCTGACATTTATCGTTCCCGTTGTGCTGACGGTAATTTTCGGCGCAGTCTTCGGCGGCATGAGCCGGGGACCGAGCGGGATACGGCTGGCGTTCGTCAACGAGAGCGCTTCAGAGATTGCCAAGAAGATTGAATCGGAACTGGATACGACGAAAGCGGTTCGTTTGCTCAAAACATTCACAGATGATTCAAAGAAAGAAATAAAATTCGATTCGGTGTCCGCGAAAGAATATGTTATTAAAGGAAGCGCATCGGCTGCTCTCATTCTTCCTGCAGATATGTTCACCGATACCTCCGCCGGCATAAAAGTAAAGCTCTATTATGACCCGAAAAACGACATCGAGATGCAAATGCTTCAGGGAATAGTTCAGAAAACGATATTTGAAAAAATCCCGGGCATCTTCAACCAAACAATGCTGCGCCGCTCGGAACAGTGGCTTGGGGCGGATTCGGGGAAAGCGTTCAACAGCGAAATGGCGAACATTATCAGTAAGTATTTTGAGGTTGATACTTCGTGGTTTCTCAACCCCTCCTCCATGTCGCAGCAGTACCTTGCCTCCGATACATCAACCGGTGCGGGCAATTTTTTCAAGAGCATGATTCAAATCGAGCAAACCCAGCTTGTCGGGCAACAGGTTGTAAGCCCCTGGGCGACCCGCAGCGTAGGCGGGTGGGCAATGATGTTCCTGCTGTTTACGA
>SCUC01000503.1 GCA_004322375.1 Bacteroidota bacterium | reverse complement strand
TGCTGATTGTACACATATCCATGAACCGGGTTGTGCCGTATTACAAGCCAAGAAAGATGGAACGTTAGACGAGGCTAAATATCAAAATTACATCAAGCTGAAAAAAGAAAATGAATTTTATGAGTTGAGTGAAATTGAAAAAAGGAGAAAAGATCGCAAGTTCGGAAAATTTGTAAAAAAGGCAATGGATCAGTTGAAAGAAATCGAGTAGTAGAATTCTCCGCGAAAGAGCAAAACCAGCTATGATGTTGTTAGTTCGGCACTGAAAGTGCATTTCGCGTTCTAAAATCACCAATCTAATTCGCCACAGAAGGACTAAAATTCATTTATTGCCTCTCGGCTTTTTTTTCCGTACCTTACAGCCATGAAACACGCGCTGACAATAATATTCACCGTGTTAATATTAAGCGGTTTGGGGTATGCGAATCCTCCTCAAGTGCATGTTATTACCATTGACGGGGCAATCAATCCTTCTTCCTCAGATTATATCCATGAGAGCATACAGAAAGCAGTTCAGGCAAATGCGGAGTGTCTGATTATTCAGTTAAATACTCCCGGTGGTCTGCTCAAATCAACGCGGGTTATTGTTACCGATTTATTGAACTCGCCAATTCCTGTTATTGTCTATGTCGCCCCAGGTGGTTCGCAATCTGCATCGGCGGGAGTTTTTGTAACCCTTGCAGCACATATTGCTGTCATGGCTCCGGGAACAAATATCGGCGCGGCACACCCGGTAACAGTTGGCGAACAGATGGATTCCATCATGTCCGAAAAAGCGACGAACGATGCTGCCGCATTCATCAGAACTATCAGCGAGAAACGCCATAGGAATATTCAATGGGCTGAGGAGGCAGTACGCAAAAGTGTTTCAATAACAGAAACTGAGGCTCTGGCAAAAAAAGTTATTGATACAATCGCAACATCAATAACAGATTTACTCATCAAAATTGACGGCAAGGAAGTCGAGACTTCTACTGGCAAGCACATCCTCAAAACACGAGATGCTTCAATTGAAACTTTCGAACAATCCTTCGCGCAAAAAATACTTAATTTCCTGAGCGATCCAAACGTAGCCTATATCCTTATGATGCTTGGGATGTACGGACTTCTTTTTGAGCTGTACAATCCCGGCTCTATTTTTCCCGGAGTTATCGGTTTTATCTGCATTGTCCTTGCGTTTTATTCATTCCACACTCTGCCGGTAAATTATGCAGGAATCGCCTTAATTATCTTTTCAGTTGTCTTGTTTATTCTCGAAATAAAAATTATCTCACATGGAATGTTGACTATCGGGGGAATTGTGTCGTTACTTTTAGGTTCAATGATGCTCATCGAGCCGGACTCTACGTTGGAATTCGTTTCGATTTCATGGGAAGTCATTATCTCCTCTGTGGTTTGCACCGCTGCATTCTTCCTTTTTGTAATAGGATTGGGAATTAAAGCCCAGCGTCTCAAACCAACAATGGGGCAAGAAGGGCTTGTTGGCGAAGCCGGAGAGACAATTACGGAGTTGACACCCAATGGAAATGTTCGCGTACACGGAGAAATTTGGTCGGCTGTCAGCCTCAGTGGAAATTTGGAACAGGGCACAAAAGTTAAAGTTGAAGAAGTTCACGGTTTAACAGTAAAAGTCAGAAAACTATAAATATTAAAGGAATTACTATGGGCGCGTTATCAATACTTCCAATCATTGCCATACTATTCGGCATTATTATCATCGCAAACGCCATACGAATTTTGAACGAGTATGAACGTGGCGTTGTCTTTCGGTTAGGCAGAGTGCTTGGCTCTAAAGGTCCGGGACTTATTTTACTATGGCCCTTCATTGATAGGATGGTGAAAGTAAGCCTCCGCACCGTTGTGCTTGACGTGCCGCCGCAAGATGTCATCACAAAAGATAACGTTTCCATTAAAGTCAATGCCGTCGTCTATTTTCGCGTTGTCGCTCCCGAAAGAGCAATTATCGAAGTGGAAAATTTCCTCTTTGCAACTTCACAGCTTTCGCAAACGACGCTGAGGAGTATTCTCGGTCAATCGGAGCTTGATGAGCTGCTCTCCCAGCGAGATAAAATCAATATGGAGCTTCAAAAAATCATTGATACGCATACCGAGCCGTGGGGAATAAAAGTCTCTAATGTGGAAGTTAAGCAGATTGATTTGCCAATTGAGATGCAGCGCGCAATGGCAAAGCAGGCGGAAGCCGAGAGAGAACGCCGCGCAAAGAACGTCCATGCCGATGGTGAATACCAGGCAAGCCAGCGGCTTTCCGATGCAGCGAGCATCATAGGTCAGAATCCGATTGCATTACAATTACGCTATTTGCAAACATTGACAGAAATCGCAGCCGACAAAAACTCAACCATGATTTTCCCGTTACCAATCGAGTTGTTGACGCCGTTTTTGAAGAAAGATAAGCAATAGAGTTTTTGGGTTCAAGGTTCAAGTTTCATGTAAAGTGCGGCTCACTTCTTTTTGCAGATATAAACAATCTCAAGATTGCCTAAAAATCTACAAAGAAAAAGTGAGTCGCACCTTTGACAAAAGATGATGAAATAAGGAAATGAACTAATCAAGTGAGGTGAGCTATGAAAAGCCACTTTGGTAATACTATCAAAATATTGTTGATCACTTTACTGTCGTTTGCTGTTTTCTCCTGTGAAGAAGATTCCCTCCAATCCTCATCCTCTGAAGACACCTCGGTAAAAATTTTTACGAGCGATTCCAAGCTGGAGTGGGGGCTATTCCTGCAAATACTGATGAAGACCGAACAATGTACTTCACCAATGATAGGAATTCCGGAGGAGTATTGCGAGGGAAAGTAACACTCTCCGGCAACGGGTTTTACTTAGTGAGCGGTGGCGGCTTATATACTCTTGATCCCGGTGAAGGACGCTATGTGAGGATACGCTTTCTTCCTAATCGTCCGGGCAACTTTACCGGCGCTCTCACGATTCAACATGACGCTGCCAATCGCCCTTCGCCGATAGCTATCCCTTTGAGCGGGTCTGCTACAGGACCGTAGCTATCAAGTGCGACTCACTTCTCTCGAACAGCTAATATAAAATCTTACACTCAAATGATTCTTCTAAATAAAGTGAGTCGCACTTTATGCTGTATTCTTCTCTCGCTTCATGCGCTGGCACAAACAGATAGCCTTTCCCAAAATGCTCACAACGAAGATCCGTCGAACGATTCAATCAGGTTTTCCCCATTTCGATTTTCCTTAGTAGCAACAGCTTCAGCCGGTATTATCACGCTGGCGCATTTGCAAAATTACAATTCGTGGTGGAAAGGAGAAAGAGGTCCGTTTCATGTTGCAGAGGATGGCACGCAATATCTCCATGCAGATAAATTGGGTCACTTGTATTTCACGTATGTAACAAGCGATATGATCAGCCGCTCTTTACATTGGTCAGG
>SCUC01000502.1 GCA_004322375.1 Bacteroidota bacterium | reverse complement strand
CGCGGAAGGTTTTGTGAAGGCGGTGTTTTATGAGCGTTCTTTTGAAGCAAAACCTGAAGCGATAACAATGATTCGAGATATTATTAACGGAAATAATCAGACAGGAGTCGCCGGAACACTTCTCGCTCTGGCGGCGCGAACCGACACAACCTCATCATTACAAAACATCAACGTACCTACCTTGTTCCTCGTTGGAGAGCATGATGCGATAACGCCATTCACCTCATCACGAACCATGAGGGAACACATTCCCAAGGCAGAATGGCATATTATTCCGGATTCCGCACACATGAGCAACCTGGAGAATACGGAGGGGTTTAATAAACACCTCCTTTCGTTCCTCGCGAAACTTACATCGCATTAGAAAAAATCCAATATTCAAATTACAAACTCCAAATAAATTCCAATACAAAAAACAAAGTAATAACGTATTTTTTAATTTTTCATTTTGGATTTTGCATTGAATAAATTACTTATTCTTTCCGCAACAGCAGGCGCAGGGCATGTACGTGCAGCAGATGCGCTTGTAACGACTGCACGAACTCTCCATCTGCCGTTAACCATTGAGCATCGGGATATATTGGATTTTACTTATCCCATATTTAAAAAAGTGTACAGCCAGGTTAATAATACAATCGCGGGACACGCTCCGGAACTTTGGGGATACCTCTACAAAAGAGCAGAGCGCAAAGGCTTGCCAAAACCGAAACATCCTCTCCTCAAGGTATTCGACCAATTCAACTTCAAAAAGTATCTGCGTTTTATTCACGACTTCCATCCTGATGCGGTTCTCTGTACGCATTTTCTCCCCTACCTCGCCATTACCGATGAATTGAAAAAACCATCCTGGAGAATACCATTTTACTCTATCCCTACAGATTATGACGTTCATTCTCTCTGGATTAATCCCTCGGTAAAGCATTACTTTGTCGCAACGGATGAAGCAGCATGGACAGTTCGCTCCTATGGCGTTGGGGAGAAGAATATAACCATTACCGGCATTCCCGTGCATCCCGAGTTTACAAGCATCACTTCAAAACTCAAGGCAAGAAAATCGCTTGGGCTTGAAGCCAAGCGATTGACCATTATGATCCTTTCCGGCGGATACGGGATTGGTGTAATTGACAAGCTTGTTCCGAGCATACTTGAGTTTCTTTCTTTATTTGAGAGAATGAAATTTTCGGTTGTCGTTGTTTGCGGGAGAAATCAGAAATTGTTTGATACGCTCTCCCTCCTCACCCCCCCGCCAAACGTAGCATTCCAATGTTACGGGTTCGTTACTTTCATTGACAAGTTGATGGATGCATCAGACGTGCTAGTTACTAAATCGGGAGGATTGACAGTTTCAGAAGCCCTTGCCAAGCATTTACCGATGATTATTTTTGACCCTGTACCGGGTCAAGAAGGGCGCAACGCGGATTATATCAACGAGCATGGCGCGGCGATGCGAACATCCGGCTTCGCCAACCTTAATTTTAAGTTGAAACGGTTGATTGAAGAACCCGAAAGACTAGTTGCAATGAAAAAGTACGCACTAGCAATTGCCAAACCGAACGCGGCTGAAGAAATATTGAAGTATTTCTGATTTCTGAATGCTTCTCCGCAATAGAACAATGTCTTGAAAAATTATCTAAATCGTAATCTGGTAGGACAATGCTCCCGCATTGTCCTGTGGGGGACAAGACAGGAGTCTTGTCCTACCAATATTTTTATACATGAAAAAAATAATAACTGAGTTTACAATCCACCGACGACACTTGCCGCATTGAGAATTACCGGGCGCGATTTACTTTATTACCTTCACCCTAAAAGACCGTTTGCTGTGTGATTTAACAGATGATTCAATTGCTCCAATTATTCTAAACTCTGCTGCATTTTTTGCCAACAAAAGATATTATCTCTTTGACCACACTGTCATGCCTGACCATGTACATATGCTCATTCAACCGATTGAAAAAAATGGTATTGTAGAATTCATCGGTGATATTATCGGAGATATTAAAAGCTTTTCTGCTAAGAAAATCAATCAACAGCTTAGAAGACAAGGTGTATTATGGCTTCATGAATCTTATGACCGAATTATTCGCGACAACAACGAATTTCTTGAAAAAGCGAAATATATTTTTGAAAATCCTGTTAAGGCGGGATTGATTGATGATGGGACGAAATGGAAATGGTGGAAACCGGGGATTGAACCCAACCCTTAAAGATAAACCGGTAGGACAAGACTCCTGTCTTGTCCCCCCACAGGACAATGCGGGAGCATTGTCCAACCATCATTTTTTAATCCAACGGGAGTTTGGTAAATTAGAGAAGTTTATTCATCACATCATTAGAAAATCATGCAAAAAACAGAATTACCCACCTTTGCCCGTCTCCGCCGCACGCGAATGACTGCAACATTGCGCTCAATGGTAAGAGAGACGGAACTTTCGAAAAACGATTTTATTTATCCGCTCTTCGTCGTTCCCGGCACGAAATTTAAGAAAGAAGTTTCTTCTATGCCCGGCGTCTATCAAATGTCGGTGGATGAAATTGTGCGGGAGTGTATCGAGGTGAAATCGCTCGGCATACCCGCGGTGATTTTATTCGGCATCCCCGAACATAAAGACGAAATTGGCAGCGAGGCTTACGTAGAGAATGGGATTGTCCAGCAAGCCGTTAGAGCAATCAAAAAAGAAGTCCCGGAGCTTTGCGTTATTACCGATGTGTGCTTGTGCGAATACACCTCGCACGGACATTGCGGGATTGTTCGCGGGGATGAAATTGTGAACGATGCCTCAATTGAATTATTAGCAAAGGAAGCGTTAACTCACGCACAAGCCGGAGCGGATATGGTCGCCCCGTCAGATATGTTCGATGGGCGCGTGCTGGCAATACGGGAGATTCTCGATGCGAACAATTTTCAAAATATCCCTATCATGTCGTATGCGGCAAAATACGCTTCAGGATTTTACGGACCATTTCGCGAAGCGGCGGAAAGCACGCCGAAATTCGGAGACCGCCGTTCGCACCAGATGGACCCGGCAAACTCCAACGAAGCGCTCCACGAAGTTCAAACCGATATTGAGGAAGGCGCGGATATTGTGATGGTAAAACCTGCACTTCCCTATCTTGATATTATTCGGCGGGTGAAGGATACATTCCAGATGCCGACTGCCGCGTATAACGTGAGCGGTGAATACTCGATGGTAAAAGCCGCAGGACGGCTCGGCTGGATTGACGAGCAGCGCGTGATGATGGAAATGTTGACCGGAATAAAACGCGCCGGAGCGGATATGATACTAACGTATTTTGCAAAGGATGCTGCGAAACTGTTATGAGGGAAGCGTTGTTTCCCTTTTTTCGATTTTTTTGTTACGTAAATCAGGATTGTATGAATCATCAGAACGTACTTCGTACTTTGTTCTTTGTACCTTGTATTATTTTTGCCTCGAATCTCTGCAACGCCCAGCTTCGGTTCAATCTTGACGCGAATATTGAGCTAACTGCAGCATCTTTCAATCCAAATAGAGACCCGGAACGCACAATCAATACCAATTTTCGGGATGATGACCCGTTCAATCCTGTGCGGGGAAAATTATTTACGCATTTGCAATTTTCTGACATGTTCGGGATTGAAGGGGAATTTCTCTTCGATAATAAGGGGAAGCGGTTCGACCGCTCTAAGGGGAACCAGCAGTTCAGAATGGATGGATTGTTTCTTAGCGTTCGGGGGCTTGCATCGAATCATCTTAATTTTTGGCTTGGCAGAGTGCCAACTCCTGTGGGTACTTTTTCAGCCAGGAGTTATTCCCATGTAAATCCATTAATCGGATACCCGCTCGCGTATCACTATAAAATTCCATACAATGTTTTCACGTTAAATCCTGAAGCACAAAATCTTTCTCTTCGTGATAATAATGTCGGTGCAGGCACGGCAATTTATGAGGCATGCTGGATAACGGGCTTGACAACATTCGGCGAGATTGAGGGCTTTACGTACATGCTCGCTATCGGGCAGGGAACCCTTACAAATCCGGAGGCAAAGGAAAACGGCGGCTTTCAAATCGCAGGAAGAATAGGACGGCAAGTTTCTGAGGAATTTTCCGTTGGAGTATCCGGTGGAATTGCCCCATACCTCCAGCATGATTTGAATTTACCCGCAGGTGTTGGCGTACGCGACCCGGAGCATGTGTTGGCAGGAATTGATGTTTCTGTTGCAGTCAAGCAATACAGGATACATTTTGAGGCGTTCCACAATAGCTGGGATACGCCGCAGTACCAGCACGAAACGAGCGTCAGGGCTTATACATGGTATCTTGAGGGACAATATTTTATTTTAGAAAATTTTTATGCAGCAGCACGATTCGACCAGATGCTGTACAACAATATCACCGACCCTTTAACGGGAACATCAACTCCCTGGGGGTACAATGTTAACCGCCTTGAAGCGGGGCTTGGGTTTTCTCCCTTAGATGAGCTAACCATAAAAGGGATCGCACAACAATACTGGTTGGACAACCCTTCGTCAAATAGCATAACAATCCTTGCGCTGCAAGCTGCATTTCGGTTTGACCATGTAACAGATATATTTGATTCTTATTTTTCACAACCTATACATTAACTTTTCGCATGACGACAAAAAAATCAGCAGCGTTATTTACTAAAGCAAAACGTTTCATTCCTGGTGGAGTTAACTCGCCGGTACGTGCATTTAAATCTGTAGGATTAACCCCGCGTTTTATTGCTAGGGCAAAGGGCGCATATCTATGGGATGTTGACGGCAACCAGTACATTGATTATGTCGGCTCGTGGGGACCGATGATTGCGGGCCACACACACAAGGAAATTATCCAGGCTATTCAGGATTCTGCCAAAACGGGAACAAGCTTCGGCGCTCCGACAGAGCTTGAGGTGAAAATGGCAGAGATTATCTGCAAGCTTGTTCCTTCTATCGAAATGGTGCGCATGGTAAATTCCGGGACGGAAGCGACGATGAGCGCAATTCGTTTAGCCCGCGCATATACGGGACGGGATAAAATTATCAAATTCGACGGATGTTACCATGGACACGGTGATTCGTTTCTCATTAAAGCCGGCTCAGGCGCAGAAACATTGGGCATCCCGGATAGCCCGGGCGTGCCGAAAGCATTAGCGAATGAAACACTTACCGCGCAAATTAATAATCTCGATTCTGTGCGAACGTTGGTTTCACGTTTCAGGTCTCAAGTTTCATGCATAATAATCGAGCCGGTAGTTGGCAACATGGGCTGCATTCCTCCCCAACCGGGATTTCTCGAAGGACTAAGGTCAATCTGTGATGAGAACGGGATTGTTTTTATTATTGATGAAGTGATGACAGGCTTTCGGGTGGCGTTAGGAGGGGCGCAGCAACTTTACAAAGTGAAGGCGGATATAACCACCCTTGGAAAAATTATCGGAGGCGGACTTCCGGTTGGAGCGTACGGAGGGAAAAAAGAAATTATGCAGATTGTTGCTCCAAGCGGACCTGTCTATCAGGCGGGAACGCTATCGGGAAATCCTCTCGCTATGGCGGCGGGCTATTCTCTCCTTTCCCATCTCTCAAAGAAGAAAACAATTTATACTACACTGGAAACAATGTCGCGGATGCTTGAAGATGGTATTCGTGAGAACATGAAGAAGCTCGGACTTGGTTACCAGCTGAACCGCGTCGGCTCGATGTTTACATTGTTTTTCACGGAATATCCTGTGAGAGACGCCGGAAGCGCGCGGATGTCGGATACAAAAAAATTCGCTGCCTATTTTTCCTCCATGCTGGAACAGGGCATTTACCTTCCCCCTTCTCAATTTGAAGCGGCATTTATTTCCGCAGCGCATGGGGAGAAAGAAATTGAGAAAACGATCAAGGCGAATTACAAGGCGTTACGCGCTAAGGTCGTTTCACGAAAGTAGGATTGGTAACGTGTCGTTACACGGCGTCTACGCCGTGTGGGGCATATTTGGTGGGGCTATCTCAAAAGCACAGTTTTGTCATTCCCGCGAAAGCGGGAATCCAGAAATTCGTTCAAAATTGAAGAATGCTGATTGGATACCTGCCTTCGCAGGTATGACAATACAACTTTTGAGACAACCCTACCATTGGTACTTATTAGGGTCCGGGTGAGGTAATTGTACCGGACGCAATGGGAACTTCAAACGTTTGCCCTTCCCAAACTATTCGCACACGTGCAGAGACTGCGCCATCCACCGGAGTATCCTCAACTATATCCGTTATTGTAAAGATAAACTGGGTTCTCCCAAGTCCCTGTGATTGCGTATCTCCAAGCGTAAAGGGCGAAGAGATTCCTATATCAGATTCGCTATCAACACGAAGGCTGATTTCAGTTCCTTCCGTCAGAGGATTGCCAAAAACGTCGTCAACTTCGACATTAAACGAAATCGAACCGCCTCGGACAATAGAAAACGTATCGGGACCGGTATATGTTAATATCGGTGAACCTGAGAAGAGCATTCGTGCGCTATCGGTAATCGTTGCTCCGCCTTCACCGACTGTAAAGGCAGAGACAAATCCGAAGCCGCTATCTCCTCTCGGATTTCCTGTGTATAGCGTTACCGTTGCAAATCCATTATCATCGGTAAAGCCCGTGCTTGTTGTAACAATACCGATAGAAGTCGTGAAATAAACGGCAGTTCCCGACGGAACGGGGTTCCCGTATTGATCGCCTACAATCGTTGTTACGCTGCTTGTCCTGCCGTTATACACTAAGCCCGGTAAGTTAATCGGGTCAAGAGCAATCGAGAAGTGCGCTTGATCAGGTAATCCGGCATGGATCAAGAGCCTAACGATTTCCGAATTAATGGTATCCGATGGCGTTACTACCGAGGCGAGAAGTTGAACCACACCCGAACGAGTGCCGGAGTGTATG
>SCUC01000501.1 GCA_004322375.1 Bacteroidota bacterium | reverse complement strand
ATTGAGTAATATAATTTTCTTGCCATATCCTGATTGTTTATGCTATCTGATGTTCGCCGTCTTAATACCCATGTTCTCGAAGTACCGATTCAGTCAACCGGGACGCTGCCTGGGAATCCTTTCCGGAACTGTGTATCATCCGCTCAATATATTTCCCGATGAGATCGAATTCAATATTCACAACACTACCGACTTCATAACGATTAAAAATCGTGTTTTCGCTTGTATGAGGAATAATGGAAACACGAGCAATATGTTCCTTCACTTCGGCAATGGTTAATGAAACTCCGTCCACAGCAATTGAGCCGACAGGAATGAGATACCTGGCAAATTCCTTACTTACTTCAATCGAATACATGATGCTGTTTTCCCGTTTCTCGATTGCAGTAATGTTACCGGTCGAATCCACATGACCGAGAACAAGATGACCGCCTAACCGTTCATTCAATCTCATAGGTAGCTCAAGATTGACTTTGCTGCCTGTTTGCAGCCTGCCAAGATTTGTTTTTTTGAGCGTCTCTTCGACGCTGTCAACTTCAAATTCCCGCTCCGTCCGCCAAACAACAGTATGGCATGCGCCGTTGATGGAAACACTGTCATTTACCTTAAGTTCCGGAGAATACATCGGTGCCGAGACTCGAAACCGTACTCCTCCCCCAAGCTGTTTCATGCCAACAATTGTTCCTATTTCTTCAATAATTCCTGTAAACATATAGTTCAATGCCCTACGGGTTGTAAACAAAATTTAAATTCAACTGCTTGCAGCGAGTTTCATCTATAACTATGGCATTCCTTCGGGATTGGTTGTTGTAACCCCAAAGGGGTGGAATTGTTATAGTGCATTAAGAAATTAATATCAGAACCCTGAAAGGGTGAAATAGTTCATTCTCAATTTAGTTAAAGCAAGTTTTATAGACTACTCGTAATGACGTAGTGGTTTTCTGCTGCTCTTCTACCGTTCCTTCACACAAGTTATTTTTTTTTACTTTTTACTTGACATTTTTTTACTTGCTACAAGTACCCCTCAATCAATAAATCATTTTGAAGCTGGCGAAATGAAATATCTTTCACTTTAATTTCATCGCTCCCTAAAAGCTTGCTGGACATTTGAGCGAACACGTCTAGCCCCTGTCCCAATATTTTCGGTGCGATAAAAACATAAAGCTTATCCGCCTGCTTCTGCTCCAGGAAATAGCTGAAGAGTGTCGCTCCTCCCTCTACAAGCACAGAAGCGATTCCCCGCTCACCCAGTTCATGAAGTATCGCTTCAAGCGACATATACCCGGGAACAGGGTCAGGCATCTCGATAATCTCGATTTTCTTTTTCTCTAATTTCAGCTTCTTTTCAATTTGCTTCCGTGAACGTTTTCCACTGATAAACAACAAGGTCGAAGCAGCCGAGTCATTGAATACCTTAGCGTCCTCCGGCACAGAAAAATTTCCATCAATGATAACCCGCACCGGGTTTCTTCCGACTACGTCGCGCACAGTAAGTGCAGGATTATCTTCCTTTATTGTCGTAGCTCCAACTACAACGGCATCGTATTCGGAACGAAGTTGGTGAACATACCGTCGGGCTTCTTTCTCTGTTATCCACTGGGACTTACCGTTGTTATCGGCAACCTTTCCATCGAGTGTCTGAGCGATTTTCAATGCGACAAATGGTGTTTTCGTACGGACATACTTTGTAAACGCTTCATTGAGCAGCTTTGCCTCATCTTCCAGCACGCCAACCGTTACTTCGATTCCCGCCTGTTGCAATTTCTTCATTCCCTTGCCCGAAACCCTGGGATTGGGGTCTTTCATCCCTATTACTACCCGGCGAATTCCAGAAGAAATTATCAGCTCGGTGCAGGGCGGCGTTTTCCCTGTGTAACAGCAGGGCTCGAGATTAACATAGAGCGTCGCACCCCGGACAGATTCGGTTGCGTTGTTGATGGCATTCACTTCGGCGTGAGCTTCTCCGAAACGTTGATGATATCCTTTTCCGATGATATTGCCATCGTTGACAAGCACAGCGCCGACCATCGGGTTTGGGCTAACGGAACCGGCTCCGTTACGCGCCAGCGTTATGCACTGACGCATATATTGTTGATCGTGTTCAAGCATGGTCATCTTTTTCGTTTGAAAGTAATTCTAGCGTAACTCGCTGCCCCAGCTTCGCTCGAGTCGCTGTGGCTGCGGAACCGTTCCGAATCGAAATTTCCAGCAATCCGGAGCTTCCGCGAACGATTATCAAGTCGCCTGAGTCATTCTCGGCATAATATAATACTTGTTGTTCTATAGTTTTCTTCTCCAGCAGGCAACGGAATTTCGGAAGCCTTGATTCAGGCAACAACAAATTTGTGACGATATTGCCAAACCTGTCAATATGAATAACCTTGCCTTCGTACTTCATTACACGTTTAGGATGAACAGAAACAAGCAGTTCAACATTCAAGCTGGCTTTCGCGGGGCGTCCAAACACAGAAGGTTTTTCTCCCATTGAAAGACGGGCTGCCAGGGGTGCAAAAATATCCCTCCCGTGAAAGGTCGCACTTACCGGGTGAGAAAATATTTTCGGCTTGGAAACATCATAGACGCCTTTTACTTGCGTCTCCCCAAGAACAAATTTCAACATACCGTTATCAGGAACAAGAAATGTGTAGTTCGAGGTCTGTACACAGAAAATTTTCCGCAGACTACCAACTCCGGGATCAACGATGCAAACGAAAATAGTTCCTGCCGGAAAATATTTGTAGGCGCTCCAAAGCAAGAACGCTGCCTGATCAATCTGCTGGGGCGCAGATTCATGGGAAACATCTATTATCCGCGCTTGAGGGTTAATGCTATAGATAACGCCTTTCATAATGCCAACATAAGCATCCGCTGCTCCGAAATCGGTAAGTAATGCTATGAAAGGATTTTTTTTAGCCATGATGGTTTATAGTTGACAGCCCATAACTCTCGCCTGACGGACGGGCAGGTAAGTCGAGGGCTGCTAAAATAGTATTTTTTAGATTCCTTACTTAATAATAATTTCTTTCCTTTTCGCCGCCGATTTATACAATGCTTCAACAACTTTCATCCGGTGAACCGCTTCCTCGGCAGTCGAAACGATTTTATGAAATCCGCGAACAGAACCGATAAAATGCTTTAGCTCATTTTCGTAGCTCTTCTTGTAAAGATTCTGAGGCGTCTCACTTTTGGCGGGAGTTACATTCACCAAACTACCGTGTAACTGTTTATGGATTTGCAATGGATTAAGCTTCGCGCTTCCTTCTGAACCAAAAAACTCACAGTAAAAAAAGTCCTGCTCCGCCTGAAAAGCCCAGCTCGATTCAAAAAAAACGGTAATACCGTTTTTCATCTCGAAGAATCCCAGGCAGGTATCTTCCACGTTCTTCGTCCCATGGTTAAACATTTTAGCGCTCACCCGGTGAACAGTGGGGAACGCGAGCATCCATAGCGATAGATCAAGCAACACAATACCCAGATCAAGAAAGACACCGCCGCCCGCCTTTTCTTTTCTCGTTAGCCACGCGTTATCTGCCGTCAGTTTTCTCAACCAGCCGGCTTTGACATAAAATATTTTACCAAGGTCTCCCCCTTCAATAAAGCTTTTTAATATCATCGCATCGGGGCGAAACCTGTTGTTCATTCCGACCATGATCTTCCGTTTATATTCCTTCGCCGCTTCCGACATCTTGAGCGCTTCATCGTAATGCCGAGCGATCGGTTTTTCAACAAACACATCAGAGCCTCCCTGCATTGCCGCTAACGCAACGGGAAGATGCGCATCTGTGCTGGTACAGATATCTACGGCATGGAGGTCGTCTCTCTTTACCATTTCTTCGTAATCTGAGTACCAGCTGTTGATCCCGAATCGTTCGGCAATGAATTTTGCGCGCGATTTATCTTTATCGCAAACAGCGACAATTTCGACGTCATCCATTTTAGAGAGAATGGGCAGGTGAAAAATCTGCGCAACCCATCCCAGCCCGACAATTCCTACTCGTACTTTTTCCATTGTATGTTGATGCTATTATTATGTTTGTGATAGGAAAGAATATGTTAAACAAGCGCCTTCTGTTTTATTAAAAATTCTCGCGTTACCGTTGCAATGCCATCAGCATCGAGCTGTACCATCTTGTGCAATTCTGCAGGGGTTCCATGCTCAATAAAGTCGTTAGGTAAACCATGAATTTTCAAATGAACGCCGGTGATATTCCTTGCGTTCATGCACTCAAGCACTGCGCTACCAAAGCCGCCCGTAATGACGTGGTCTTCAACCGTTACAACGTGAGTAAAACGCTTACAAAGTTCTTCAATCAGCGCGCCATCTATCGGCTTCACAAAACGCATGTTCACTACTTCAGCCTCGATTCCTTCTTTTGCGAGCAATTGCGCTGCCTTTACGGAAGGATATACCATATTGCCGATTGCAAGTATTGCAACATCTTCACCCGTACGAAGCGTCTCTCCCTTCCCGATTGCCAATCTATCGAAGTGCTGTTTCAGGGGAATTCCATATACCGTGCCGCGTGGATAGCGCATAGCGATAGGTTTATCGTATTCCACTGCGGTATATAACATGTCGCGCATTTCATTCTCATCTTTTGGCGCCATCACGACCATATCCTGGATGCAGCGTAAATACGCGAAATCTAAGACGCCATGATGTGTAGGACCATCCGCCCCGACTAAGCCGCCTCTATCCATCACAAATACGACGTGAAGATGCTGAAGCGATACGTCGTGAACTATCTGGTCAAAGGCTCGTTGAAGAAACGTGGAGTAAATTGCCACCACGGGGATATAGCCCTCCGTCGCCATTCCGGCGGCAAACGTTACTGCATGCTGTTCCGCAATCCCAACATCGAAGAATCGTTCAGGCAGTTCTTTCTGTAACGCGGTTAATCCGGTACCATCTGGCATTGCGGCTGTGATGCCCATGACTTTCGGATTTATTTTACATACTTCAACGAGAGATTTTCCAAATACAGTCGTGTATTGGGGTAGCTCACCATCTTTCTTGGGAGACTTTCCCGTCACTTTATCAAAGGGGTTGACTCCGTGAAGCCGCGTCGCGTCCTCCTCCGCAGGTCCATACCCTTTCCCCTTTTCTGTCAACGCATGAATGAATATCGGTCCTTTCATATCCCTCACGTGTTGAAGGATTTCTACTAACTTTACGACATTGTTTCCATTCACAGGACCAAAATACCTGAACCCTAACGCTTCAAACAACATCCCGGGTGTGATGATAGCCTTTACGCCGCGCTCAACCTTCTGAGCGACGGTGCGCAATCTATCGCCGATTGAATCCAGCTTTCCCGTTAAATCCCACACGCTTGCTTTGAACTTGTTATACGACGGATGGGTAAGCATCTCGTTGAAATAATCATGGAACGTCCAGATTTTTGGATTTAATGAGGACAACGAACCCATATGATTATCGTTTAAAATAACAATGAGGTCTTTCTTGAGAAGTCCGGCGTTATTCATCGCTTCGTACGCCATGCCTCCTGTCATCGCTCCATCACCAATCACCGCAACAACTTTAGAGTTCTTCCCTGCAAAATCACGCGCTGCTGCAACACCAAGCGCTGCTGAAATAGAAGTGCTGGCATGTCCCGCGCCGAATACATCGAACTCACTCTCATCCCGTTTTAAAAATCCACTGATACCCTTGAATTGCCTCACGGTGTGAAATGTATCGCGTCTTCCGGTAAGAACTTTGTGCGGGTACGCTTGGTGTCCGGTATCCCAGATAAGCTTGTCTTCAGGAGTGTTAAACACGTAGTGGAGCGCGACAGCAAGCTCGACTGCTCCTAAGCCCGCGCCAAGATGTCCCCCGACTTTGGAAACTGTGTCAATAATAAATTCGCGAACTTCGGAGCAGACTGTTTTCAGCTCCGATATATTCAGTCTTCGTAAATCTTCAGGTGAGTTGATGGATGTAAGATACTTGTAAGTCGGTTCAGGCATTAGCTCTCTTCTTGTTCATCCTCGAATAATGTAAAATTTCCCTTAACGTCCTTTGTGAGACGTTTTAGTTTCAGCTCGGCTGCATTCAATTTCTGCATACACTGTTTCGATAGCTCGATTCCCTCTTCATACAGCTTCAAGGCATCATCCAGATGTACCGTCCCATCTTCCAGCTTCTGAACAATTTCCTCAAGCCTATTGAGTGAATACTCAAAGGTTTCTTTCTTTTCTTTTGTCTTACTCAAACGTTAGTTTCCAGTTTACTGTTTACCGTTTACTGCTTTCTGTTTACTGTTTTTAGTTTGTGGTTTTCAGTTTTCTATTAC
>SCUC01000500.1 GCA_004322375.1 Bacteroidota bacterium | reverse complement strand
CCTGTAAAATGTCATAACGCGAAAGGGTTCCAACCGGAATCCACTTAATGCCTTCAAAAACGTTGTTCTTGATTTCACCTGAGAATCCGGTTACCAAAAAATAATGAACATCAAATTTTTTTCCATCCGGGTACTCATTTTCTTGTTGGAAGTAGGCGGAAAATGCCTCGACCTTCAGGTTCAATTCCTCGTTAAGTTCTCTGATCAAAGCCTGCTCAGGCGATTCTCCATCATCTAACTTACCCCCCGGAAATTCCCATTTCAGCGCGTATCGGGCATTTTTTTGACGTTGACAGAGCAACACGCAATACTCATCAGACTTCAATCCAATTCTTTCGCTCACCTTTTTTATAACTATTCCAACGGCTACTTTGGGCATTGTAGCTAAGATACGGAAACGAAGGGGGAAAACAAAGCGATTTGGATGAAAAAATGGATGAAATCTGTCCGTTTTTGAAATAACAACAGCATTTCATACCTTTTTAATCGAATGGAACAGTTAGAACAAAAAATACAAAAGCTTTCTCCTGAATTACAATCGGAGGTTGAGAAATTCATCGAATTACTCTTAGTAAAGAGATCACATGAGGACAATATTTCTCTGGTGAAAGAACCTTCAGTTGAATATCAAACAACTCAACAAAGGATTCAAAATCAAATTGACATTCAACAACATGTTCAGTCTGCCTGCAATGTTTCAATATCTGATCATGAAGTGATTTCATTCCCCCCTGCGTTGACCCCTCTGGCAGAAGAAATTGAACATTCAAAGTACATCCTTGAATTTGAAGATAATTGGGATGACGAAGGTGCAATTAAATATGAGTCTGCAACATGGGTAAGGGCAGTAGTGTATATTTCTAACGCAGCAAAAAAAATGCTTGATAGAACGGGAAAAGTTATTTCCAAACCTACTATTTCACATGGGCCCCAAGGAAGTATTGATATCCACTGGAGCACAGACAAGTATTATTTACTTATTAATATTCCCATGCAAGAAAATGTTCCTGCTAACTTCTATGGCAGCGATAGAAAAAATATTAGTTTGAAGGGCACTATAGACACGGTTTCATCTGATGATTTGAATTTAGGGCTTTTCTTTATTCTGGAAAACGTTCAATAGTCCTATGTGGGAGCAAGAACTGATACCTGATAGTGATACTCTTTTTTTGAGAGTTCACAAGAACAACTACAATAAAGAAACGCATGTACCTCGACCAATAGCATTTGACGACCATGGCGGCGCCATGTCAACAGACTGGAATAAGTATTCAACCCCTGAAGAAACACGAAATAGAACCCCAAAAAAACCTGATAGTTATGGTGTCTTGAGTTTAATTGTCAAAGATGTAAGGTCTATACACAACCAGAAAGTTGAGCATACTCCTCGTCTTGAAAATAGAGATCATACAGATGTAATCGGCTTAAAAGATACAGAAGCGCGAATAAAATTCTCCGAAATCTTCAAGTGGGAAATCCTCCCACCACAATAGGCATATCACTTTATTATAAACTACCATTCCATTTTTTTTTACTTTTGAATTTTGACTTGGTATTGAGTACATTGTCTCCCGAAAAAAATAACATCAGGAACTAATGGCTCACGTAACAAATCAACAAGCAGATTCCATATTAGATAAAGAATACAAATGCCTTAACGCAGGCTTCGTTCGTCTCATAGATTATATGGGCGGGGATGAATCCATCGTGCAGGCAGCGCGGGTTTCCTATGGCAAGGGAACAAAAAGTGTCAATGAAGACCGGGGGCTAATACGTTACCTCATGCGGCACTTGCACACAACCCCGTTTGAAATGGTTGAACTCAAATTTCACGTCAAGCTCCCTATCTTTGTCGCCCGGCAATGGATACGCCACCGGACAGCAAACGTGAACGAATACTCCGGCAGGTATTCTGTCATGAAAGATGAGTTTTACATCCCGGAGCATGAAGCTATTCACTTTCAAAGCTTGCAAAACAAGCAGGGACGAAGAACGGAAGACGTGCCGGCTGAATTGCGGCAACGCGTATTAGAAGTTCTCACCAACACACAGCAACAACTCTATACGGAGTACGAACAGCTTCTTGAAGAAGATATCGCCCGCGAGCTTGCCCGCGTAAATCTTCCCCTCTCACTCTATACCGAATGGTATTGGAAAATTGATTTACATAATCTCTTTCACTTTCTCCGCCTGCGTATTGACCCGCACGCGCAATATGAAATACGCATCTATGCAGAAGCGATGGCGGAGATAACGAAGACAGTATGCCCGCTCGCCTGGGAAGCGTTTGAAGATTACATGTTGAAATCGGAACGGTTTTCCCGCTTAGAGTTGAATATTATTTCAGGATTTCTTCCTTCCGAAACCCTTACAAAAGAATATCTTGAAAGCAAGGGATTAAAAGGGCGTGAAGCGGATGAATTTTTAGAAAAACTTTCGCATCTCAAGAAGTCTTCCTCTCAAGGCGAAGGCTCCCGCTAACCAGACGGGAGCTTGTATCTTCGCACTGTGAGGTAGAGTAAACGATAGTCTTTTTTAGTTTTGTCATTCTGAATCCCCGATTTATTGGGGATGAAGAATCTCCTCACCTTTTAGTCATACACGGCTTAAGGCGACGAGTCCTTCCTCTCTGTAAAATGACTGTACTAGAAATCAGTCCATTATTTTCCGTAAGAATGCAGGCTTCTCAAGATCAACCGCTTCCATCTTGAACGCTTCTGCTTCTGGCTGCTCGAACGGATTGAGCGAAATATCAATCCCGCGGCGAACATACGCAGGTGTATCCAGCTTCTGTAAATCCTGAACTCCTGCCGGAATACGTTCAACTTTTTGCAACGGTTTCAGCACGCGAACGCCCGTCGCTTTACGGTTGAACCCTGTGGCGATCACTGTTACCATCAGCTTATCGCCAATCTTATCATCAATGACTGCGCCCATAATAACGTTGGCATCATCGCCTGCCGCTTCATGGACTACGCTGACAGCTTCATCCACTTCCACAAGCGACATGCTCGGTCCGCCGGTAACATTGACAAGGATACCTTGCGCGCCCTGGATGGAAACACCTTCGAGCAGAGGACTGGAAATTGCCGCATGAGCCGCTTCTGTTGCGCGGTTCTCGCCCGTCGCAACACCGGAACCCATCAACGCATCACCCATTTCCCGCATAATTGTTCGGACGTCGGCAAAATCAACGTTGACGAGTCCGGGAACAGTGATAAGTTCTGAAATCCCGCGCGTCGCATTATGCAGAACTTCATTCGCTTTATCGAACGCATCAACAAGCGGCGTGTTTCGCTCTACAATGGAAAGCAGCTTCTGGTTGGGAATAACTATGAGCGTATCAACCTGTTTCTTCAATTCATCTAAACCGGCTTCAGCTTGTGCCATACGCTTTTTGCCTTCACAGGTGAACGGCTTCGTTACAATACCGACGACGAGCGCGCCGAGGCTCTTTGCAACATTCGCCACGACCGGCGCTCCGCCGGTTCCTGTACCGCCGCCCATGCCGGCTGTGATAAATACCATATCGCTGCCTTGTAATGCGCGCGCGATTTCCTCGCGGTTTTCTTCTACAGCCCGCTGTCCGATTGTGGGATCTGCTCCTGCTCCGAGACCACGGCTGAGATTTTTACCGATTTGAATCTTGTTGGTTGCAAGATTCCGGTTAAGCGCCTGCATATCGCAGTTGATCGCAAAGAAGTCAACTCCTTGCATTCCTCTGCCAATCATGCTGTTGATGGCATTACCGCCGCCACCGCCAACGCCGACGACGCGAAGCTTCGCTCCGCTGTCATAATAATTATCTAATTCTATCACTATCGTAACTCCTATATTGGTTAATTGGTTAATTTCCGCCAGAGGTCCCGCTATGCGGGAGACCTTTGGCGCAGGTTAGTTTGTTAATTTATACACTCTATTTTTTCGTTTTTAGTTTTCTGTTTGTCGTTTCAAGGCTCTTCGTTCTATGCTCACAACCATATTCATATCACACATCTCATATCTCACATCGCAAATCAAACATTGTTCAAATCTCATTCACCGCCTCAAACCAGCTCTTCATTTTTTTGACAGCTTTTTTGATGGAGAATCCTCCTTTGCCGTTATCGTTCATTGTTAGCGGAGCCGATTCTTTATTTTGCAAGGCATACAAAACAAGCCCGACACACGTTGAGTACATCGGATTTTCAATTTCTCGCACAAGACCTGATTTGAATCCTGTTGGAATTCCAATCTTGACCGGCAATCCTAAGACTTCCATAGCAAGCTCGGAGATACCCTTAATAAGCGAACCCCCTCCGGTCAATACTACGCCTGCACCTAAATGACGCGAATACCCTGAACGCTTTATTTCCATCGCCGCGATTTCAAAAATTTCTTCCATCCGCGGCTGAATAATGCGCGCAAGCAACCGTTTGTCAATTTCCAGTGGTGGTCTGCCGCCGATACCCGGAATCGTAATGGGCTCGTCATCAACGACGCTCGGCGCATAAGCAAATCCATATTGACATTTCAATCGCTCCGCTTGCTCGGTCAGCACCAGGCAGCCCTTGCGTATATCATTTGTAACCTGACTTCCGGCAATCGGAATTACCGCTGTATGGCGAATCGTTCTATCTTCAAACACTGCCAGGTCTGTTGTACCGCCGCCAATATCCAACAGCGCGACGCCAACCTCTTTTTCTTGCTCATCGAGAACCGCGTAGCTCGACGCGAGCGGCTCAAGCACCATATCACGAATATGAAGCCCGGCGCGCTGAACGCACTTCACAATATTTTGAGCCGCAGTTACAAGACCGGTAATAATATGAACATTTGCTTCCAACCTCACTCCGGACATTCCTACAGGATCGTTCACGCCATCCTGCCCATCTATTACGAATTGCTGCGGGATAACATGAATTATCCTTCTATCCGAAGGAAGCGCGACTTTCTTCGTGTCTTCAATCAACCGATTGACATCCGATGCATTAATTTCTTTTTCCGGTCCTGAGATTGCCACAACTCCCCTGCTCTGAAAGCTTTGAATATGGTCTCCGGCTATCCCCGCGACTACTGATTGAATGTGAATCCCTGAACGCTGTTCTGCCTCAGCTATTGCGCCTTGAATCGAGCGAACAGTTTTATCAATATTCGTAACGACTCCCCTCGTTAGTCCCTCACTGGGACTTTTTCCAATACCCAAAATATTGTAGTCGCCGTTTTCATCAACCGAAGCAACCACCGCGCACACTTTCGTCGTGCCTATATCCAACCCGACTATTATTTCTTGTTCAATTGTGTTCATTCTTTTGTTCCTTGCATAACTCGTGTTGGTAAAGGGACAAGACAAGAGTCTTGTCCTACCACCGCTTGCCGGGGTGTCATAGTCCAAACCATGACACCATCACATACGGCTTTTGACTGACTTACAGCCCTTAAGACAAGAATGGAGTGTTGTCCTACGTTTTTCATAACGGTATTCTTGTCGTTTGATTATTTAAACGGTCCCATTTTACAACGACCTGACCATCGAACCGGAGGTCAAGATATTTCAGTTGTGATGCCGTTCCATCTTTCACATAATTTTTCCAGAACGTTTGCAGCCGCGCCAGTTTCGCCGCGATATCATCGCGACCGATAAAGATGGGAACCCCGCTATCCATCGCAAACAACATTATTTCGCCACCTGCTCCAATTTTTACTTCTGAAATTGAATGATACCAGCCAACTGTTTTCGCTTCTTTTAATACTTCGATTGCAAGAAATATATCGGGAATAGGCGCTTGCTTACCGAGAGAGATTTTATCTATACCCTCAATACCGCTTATGAGGGGTAAATCAAACTGCATTGCCGGCAATCGCGGCAGCAATACAGCTTCTGAATCTATATAGAGAAGCGATTTCCCGGAGACAACCGCGAACGGTTCGCGCTCGATTATCGTAATGCGCATCGCGTCAGGCAGCTGACTCTCAACCTCCGCCCATTTGATGAGAGGATGTTCGAGGAGCTTCGCTTCAACATCGTTCCAGTCTATTTCGTCTATGTGTGATTGTGGCTTTATTTCCGACATTGTCACAATTTCCCTTGCTTGCAAATGACGCGCCCCATCTACAATGAATCGTTCCACAATAAGCTGAGATTTCCATTGTACCGCATACACACCGAGCGCTATGCTGCCCAAGACAATAGGAATAGTTACCCAAAGATGAAGATTCGATTTCCCCTGTTTTTTCTTTCTTGGGATATTTACTGTTTCGTTTTCCATTAATCAATCAATTCTTGTACAACGTGTTTAGGGAATCCTACGAGCTTTACTTCCGGCTCTAATTTTATTCCGAATTTTTCAAGCACAGTCTTGCGCGCGAGTCTCATCAATTCGATAACGTCAATTGCAAATGCTCCACCCGTATTGACAATAAAGTTGCCATGTTTTTCAGAGATTTGCGCTTTCCCATGCATGGAGCCTTTTAATCCTGCCTGTT
>SCUC01000056.1 GCA_004322375.1 Bacteroidota bacterium | reverse complement strand
CAAATGTTTCCTATTATCCATGCACATACCGATGAGTAATTCTGCTTTTGTGTAGGAATCATGATGGAGTGAAAGATTATGATACTCCAGGAGCAAGCCGATAGGTGAATTCCGGTATGCAGGTAAAATATCCTTTGAGCTGTTGACCGGAATAAGGCGATTCATGGTGTATTAGATTCTAAAAATTTAACGGGGAAATTACTTGCAAAACTAGACAAGGATGGTGTCACATCTCAATAGCCTGCTGCTGTTCCGCCTTCTCTTCTATCTGCGCCGGAGTACAACCAACCTGTTTTTTGGTCGCGGTACAATGCTTGAACTGATGCTAACGAGCTTTTTGTTGCTTTGAGTATATGCCCTCGCTGCGTGATATTTTTAACAACGTCGTCGGGAAAACAAAACTGTTCATACCGGAGAGTATCGGGGAAAAGCTGGTGATGAAAACGTGGCTCATTCACTGCGCGTTCAATATCCATCTTAAAGTCTATAACATTCACCAGCGTTTGAAAAATCGCGTTGATAATTCTGGGTCCGCCCCGGGCGCCGAGCGCTACGACCGGCATGTTACCTTTAACAACAATAGTTGGAGTCATTGAGCTGACAGGTCGTTTCCCGGGCGCAATAGCGTTTTTATTTGTACCGACTAAACCGTAAATATTCGGAACACCGGGCTTTGTCGCAAAATCATCCATCTCATCATTCAAGAAAAAGCCGGTACCTTCAATGATGGCTTTGCTGCCGAATAAATCATTAATAGTGTAAGTAACTGAAACGACATTACCCTCATCGTCTGCAACGACATAATGAGTGGTATGGTCTCCTTCCCGTAGTTCCAACGCCCCGTGTTGAACACTCGCGGCGGGTGTTGCCATAAACGTGTCAATTTGATATTTCAACGTATTCAAATACTCTGCCGAGAGAAGACGTTCAACCGGGACAGTTTCTACATCAGGGTCAGCCGCATAGTGTTGTCGGTCGGCATATGCGCGTTTCATCGCTTCTGCCATGAGATGAATGGTGCGGGAGGAATGATAATCAGAGGGAACGAAAGAAAATCGTTCCATAATGCTTAACATTTGGAGTAAGCATATACCTCCACCGCTGGGCGGAGGCACGGATAGAATTTCATAGCCGCGATACGTGCCGATAACAGGGGTTCGTACCACAGCCTTGTACTGAAGTAAATCTTCTTCTGTTATCAACCCGCCGTTTCGCGCCATATCGTCAGCGATAAGTTTGGCTGTTACCCCGGAATAAAATCCGTCAGCGCCTTGTTGCTGGATTCGGCGTAAGGTTGCCGCAAGATCGAGCTGCACAAGCGTATCACCCTCGTTCAGCATGGTTCCGTTACGAGAAAATATTTTAGCCGTGGAAGGGTATTGTAACAAACCATCTTTGTAATCTTCGAGATTTTCTTCAAGATTTCGGTCAACGATGAATCCCTCTTCCGCCAGCTTGATGGAGGGCTGAATCACTGTTTTGATATTCATCTTTCCGGCAAGTGCCAACATTTTTTCAAATCCTGCAACGGTGCCGGGAATTCCTCCCGCAAGATACCCGTCAATGCTGGCGTTTGTCGGTTCGCCGTTACTGTCAAGATACATGTCGCCGGTTGCTTTCCCCGGAGCCATTTCACGAAAATCAACAACAAACGATTTCCCATCTTTCAAACGAATGAGAGCAAATCCGCCGCCTCCGATATTTCCCGCTTCAGGAAAGACGACGGCGAGCGCGTAGCCAGTCGCAACGGCTGCATCAATAGCATTTCCTCCCTGTTGTAAGATTTCTACTCCTGCCTGCGATGCCAGTTCATGCGCCGATACAACCATCGCATGTTTTGCGCGTACTCCGGCCTCTGCTCGAAGGCACAACGCACACACCAAAAAAGCGATAACTTGCACAATACGTTGTAACGCACACAAGACAGACCGTCGTGGATAAAAAAAATCGCGTACGTAGCAGGAACAATGAGTCCGTAGCATTGATACGCGATTCAAAAAATGTGATGACATCTACCTAAAACGGTAAATCGTCTTTCACCTGACCGCTGCCTGTATCAATCGGGGGAGGAGGTTCGTAAGAACTTTCGCCGCCGCCAGCGTCCGCGGAGCCGCCGCCTCCTTTAGAATCAAGCATGATGAGATCATCGGCGATGATCTCCGTGATGTAGCGTTTTATTCCCGTATTCTTGTCATCCCAATTGCGCGTTTGCAGTCTTCCTTCAAGATAAACTTTGCTTCCCTTCTTAAGGTATTGTCCGCATATTTCCGCAAGCTTACGCCATGCGACAATATTGTGCCATTCAGTGCGTTCCTGGAGATTACCGCCATCATCCTTCCATCGCTCGCTTGTCGCCATTGAAAACTTAGCAACAGCGATACCGGATGCTGTATAGCTTAATTCGGGGTCTTTCCCTAAGTGTCCAATCAGTGTAACTTTGTTTAAACTTTTACCTGCCATAGATTTTTCTCGTAATTGTTTTTGCAAAAGATAGCAGTTTCAAGAGAGATTGACAAGGAAAAAGTGCTATTTCTGAAAATATATTTTTCCATCACTCTTTTTGGCTTTTTCGATAAAAATTGAATTCTTTTACGCCTCGATTAGTTAAAACGAAGATTGTATTTTTATAAACGGAGACATCGTTAACCTCTTGAAAAGGAAGGCTGTCATGAAGAGGGTTTTCTAAGAGGAAAGTGTCTTTGAGTGAATTCTCGAAAACGATAGCATGATTGCTATCGAGCACAATGAGATTATTCTCAACCACCGCAATCGCCTGGAGAGAGGTGAAAAGATTCTTTTCGTAGCGACGGATAAAATTCCCAAAAATATCATACTCAACAATCGTACCGTCATCGAGAATGAAGAGATGGTCGCTTTCATTTATTCGTATTTGCGAGGGACGATGTAACCTCCCACTGCCGGCATCTATTCCGCCAAAAACTCTTTCTACGCTGTTTCCTTTAATTTTTACTATCCGTGTATTCTCACCATCAATAATGTATAACGCTCCATATCTATCAACTGCAATTCCTCTGGGATAGCCGAAATGCTGAAATGGATCACTGTTATCAAGCAAGCTAAGGGTTGAAACAAAATTAAGATTTTTGTCGAAACGTTGAATTCTGTGATTGCCGTAATCCGCGACATACACGTCGAGACCGTTGGGGCTAATGACATCTGTCGGTTTATCGAACGACACATCGGTCCAACCCGATCCTCCGATTTTTTGGATGAACTTCCGTTGGTTGTCAAACTTTAGAAGTTCATTTGTGCCGGCATCCAGAACAAAAATATTACCCGATGGGTCTATCGAAATGGCAGTTGCAGATTTGAATTGATACGTGAAAAGATTTTCTCGCTCTCCAGGTATTTGAGGGACACAACAATGCGTTAGCGTTAATAACCCTAAGCTCAACAAAATAATTTTACGGAAGGAGGGAAATTTTGGGCTTATGTTTTTCATTACCCTTCAAATGAGTCTTCTTTTTATTGAAAACGTTGCCTGACTGCCGCAGGCTTGGCATGTTGCACTGATCATAGTTTCACCATCTTCACGCCCGTAACGCCTTCGATTTTTTCCAATTGTTTCATAACGGCTTCAGGGACAGGCGAATCAATATTCATAATCGTCAGGGCTTGTTCACCCTGACCGAATCTTCCAAGTGATACGCCGGCAATGTTTATTTCCGCACCGGCGAGAATGTTGCCGACCGATGCAAGCATTCCGGGTCTGTCGAGATTATAATATATCAGCAAATATCCTTCCGGCTTGATTTCAAAATGGAAGCCGTCAATAGCAACGATGCGTATATTTTTATTGCCGAATACCGTGCCCGCGAAGCTGCGTTGTTCTTTGTCCGTTTCATACGAAACAGTCAGCAGCTGGTTATATGTTTCATGCTCTCCTTCGCTGCTGAGCTGGACGTTTAATCCCCGTTCGCGTGCAATGAGCGGTGCGTTCAGGTAATTGATAGGTTCATCGAGTATGGTGGAAAAGATGCCCTGCAACGTTGCCGCAGAGAGAGCGGAATTGGCGTCGTTCACCAACATGCCGCTGGTTTGAATTTTAAGCGTGTACATTTTTCCTTGCATCAGTTGGGCAGTGAGCATCCCTAATTTTTCTGCAAGGAGAAGGTAAGGCTGTATCTCCGTGTGCATTGCCTGCCGGATGATATTCGCATTGACGCTTCCGACAATATCCTTTCCTTTCAATACATCGGAAACCTGATGAGCAATTTCGAGGGCGACTTTTTCTTGCGCATCTTCCGTCGAAGCGCCAAGATGCGGGGTAACAACCACGCGCGGATGCTGTACAAGCGGGTGGTCTGTCGGGGGTTCCTTTTCATAAACATCGAGCGCGGCTCCTGCTACGATGCCGGCATTCAGCGCATCGAGCAGCGCCTGCTCATTAATAATTCCGCCGCGTGCGCAGTTTACGATGCGAACGCCTTTTTTGCACATCGCCAATGCCCGTACGTCTATCAAGTTCCTCGTTTCGTTCGTTAAGGGGGTGTGTACGGTAATAAAATCAGAACGCCGCAATACTATGTCGAGATCAACCAGCTCAATCCCCATCTTTGCCGCAACTTCAGGAGAAAGCACCGGGTCGAACGCGATAACTTTCATCTCGAATCCAAGGCAACGCTTCGCGACCTCTTTGCCGACCTTACCCAGCCCGATCACGCCAAGCGTTTTACCGCATAGCTCAACACCCACATATTTTTTTCGCTCCCACTTGCCTTCTCTCATGCTCTGGTGCGCCTGGGGAATATTCCTCGCTAACGCCATCAACAAAGAAATTGAATGTTCTGCAGTAGAGACAGTATTGCCGCCCGGCACATTTAATACAATAATCCCGCGGCGAGTAGCTGCATTAATATCTATATTATCAACACCGGTGCCTGCTCGACCGATGACTTTCATGGTTCCGGCATTGGAGAGGATATCCGCCGTTACTTTTGTCGCGCTCCGAACGATAAGCGCGGAGTAGCTTCCAATAGATTGCTTCAATTCATCGGAGGTGATAGTCGGTTTGAAATCAACGTCAAAGCCCTCCGATTTTAATATATCAACACATTGTTGTTCGATCGGTTCAGAGATTAGTATTTTCATGGTGCAATGTTATTTTCTCGTTCATCTGCCGGTTGCGAGCTCGTACAACAAACGAATGATCACAAAAAAGAAGAACCCTCCGAAAATAGCCCAGATACCGGTAAGAGCAAGACGCTCCTTGGTCAATTGTTTATCCATTTCCACTTGAGGGTATGTTTTAATTTCTAAATCTTTTGTCACGTTAATGCGGCAAGATAAGCGCACATTTTTGCCTGTCTTACGAGCATAAAATGGCAATAGTCCGGCGATGACGAGCTCATCTTGCGGCGAGAGGGGAGGGGCATTTTTCCCATCAACAATTTCCACTCTGCAGGTTCCGCATAAACCGTTTCCAAAACAGTTTAACGCTTTATCGAGTCCTTTGTATGGCGAAATGCCATTTTGTAATAGTGTCTTTCGTAAATTAGCCCCTTCAGGGACTTCTATGGTTTTTCCTTCATTCACTAAGGTGAGTATAGGCATGTAAAAAAACTCCTGATAGAACAAAAACAATGATAAATAGGACAATTAAACCAAAAAATACTCATTTTTGATGAGATTTCAAATACTTTCAATTATATTGAAACTTGAAACATGGGTAGTAAGCTACTCTCTGTATCGTTACAAGCGCCATCGAGTTGTCTCAAATTGTGTTACCATTGGATTTCTATACGCCATTTCTTATTTTGATTTAACTGTATGAAGAACCCCTTCAAAAATCCCTTAAGAAACCTTTCCCCGCGAGGGAGACGCATCTATTACACCATACTTGTTGTTGTTGTATTTGCGATCTGCTTGACGAATTGTCTTTCCATTCTGGTGTTCAATGCAACGAGCAATGACCAGTGCGCATGGCGAGCTATCAAAAACTCAAGGCTTCTGCTAATCACGGATATTGTTCCTGGAGGTGTAGCAGACAAGGCGGGGATTAACAATGGCGATACGCTTCTTGCACTTAACGGGCGAAGTTTGCTCGATTCTACTATGGCTCCTCAACCTACAATAAATGCAATTCCCTCCGGTGAATACGCAACCTATTTTGTAGGAGGTAAAGCCGGACGGTATGAGACAAAGGTGCAAATACTCAAGGTGTTTAATATCATCTATCTCGCGAATTTTTTGCTCGGGTTGGGATTTTTGATCGTCGGTTATATTGTTGTTCTCACCCGACCACAAGGACAGGTACAGAGGATGTTCGCGAACTATAGCATTGGAGCGATGCTGTTTTTTGGGTTAGTATTCCCGGACACAACCCCTAATGATTTTTGGCTTAAGAATTTTACACTTTTTTGGGGCAGCGGACTTGCTCATATTATTGCTCCGCCATTATTTGTTCGATTCTTTTTTTATTTTCCTGTTCAAAGAAAGAATCTGCAAAAAAAATGGATTGTCTGGTCGCTGTATATTTCCTCGGTGCTATTTCTGGCGACTGGAGTATTTTTACAAAAATACTCTCAGGTAGTCGGTGCCATCGGATTCTTGGGCCCGTATTTATATTACGTTGCCGGCTTGCTCGTCTTTGCTCACAGCTATTTCAAATATGTTGATAAGGAGAAACGCAAACAACTCCGTCCGATTCTGTTATCCGCCATTGTAGGAATTGCTGCATTCATTTATATTGTTGTGCTCGGTACAACAAATGTTTTCTTGATTTTCTTGAACCCTGCAATGTTTATTCCGGGCATTCTGATTATCAATGTGCCGATTGCCTTCGGGTACAGCATTTTCCGGTACCGGTTAATGGATATTGACCTCATCATAAAGCGGAGCCTTATTTATGGGACTGTGACAGCTTCTCTTGCAGCAATGTACCTTGTGATTGTATTTGGAATCGGGAACTCGCTTGCCTATTTCTTCGGGACTGAAGAAAACAGGGTGTTGAACGTTCTGGCATTCATCATTATTGCCTTAGCGTTTGACCCGATTAAGCGACGAACGCAAGAACTTATTGACCGTAGTTTCTATGCGGAGCGGTACAACTATCAAAAAGCGCTCTTAGAGTTTAGCCAGGAGCTGCCCCGTTTAATGAATCTGGATCAAATCCTTCAATCCATGGTCAACCGTATTTCAAATACGATGCACATTGAGAAGGTCGCTGTTATTGTTTGCGATGAGATGGAAGGATGTTCTGCGGCTACAAAAAGTATCCCGACTGAGCTTTCACAGTTTACCAATACAAGCAGTCTAATTCAGCTGCTTCGTCAAACGAAAGCTCCCTTGACGCTCGTTCTTCTTGAAGATGAGCCGGAATCAATCCCTCTTAACGAACAAGATAAGCATAAAATTATCACATCGAAGATTGTCCTTTCCGTTCCCATGTTCATTCAGGAGCGGCTCATCGGAACGATTAATGTCGGCGTAAAAATGTCAGGGAAAATTTACTCCCAGGAGGATGTTGATCTTCTCTCAACAGTGGCAAGTCAAGCGGCTATTGCTATTGAAAATGCCCGTCTTCACGTGAGTGAGCTTGAAAAACAAAAAATTGAAGAGCAGCTTGAAATTGCAAGAAGAATTCAACAAAGCCTGCTTCCCAAGAAAAGCCCCGCGATGGAGAGATTAGATATTGCCGGAATATCTATTCCTGCGCTGAGCGTGGGCGGCGATTATTTTGATTATATTCAACTCGGGCAGAAGAAGCTACTCGTTGTTGTCGCCGATGTTTCAGGCAAAGGAATGTCTGCCGCGTTGTATATGTCGAAAATTCAGGGGATGATTCAGCTTGCCTCTCACATGTACGATTCGCCGCGCGACATGCTTATCCATGTCAATCGTCGCCTGTATGATGGAATAGAGCGCAAATCGTTTATTACAATGGTGCTTGCCTTATTCGATCTCGAAAAAAATACCGTTCAGATTTGCCGTGCAGGGCATAATCGGGCTATCATCGGAACGAATGGCAGTTTTGAATATTTGCATTCCACCGGAATCGGTTTAGGGCTGGAACGGGGCCCTATTTTCGAGCAAAGCCTTGAAGAAGCAACGCGGCCGCTGCAATCCGACTCAATTTTCTTTTTCTACTCCGATGGTCTTTCGGAAGCGATGAACGAACGGCAAGAACAATTCGGGGAGGAAACGATATGTACCTTTGTCGAATCGAACAAGAAGCTGCCGGCGTCGGAACTTCAAGAGCAGCTCATGCGTTCTATCAATGAGTATCAAGGCGCCGCCGAGCAGCATGACGATATTACCTGGGTGATTGTGAAGTACAACTAACATACTATGAAAAAAAACTTTTCCAGCCTTATAAATCGCTTTTATATATCCCCGATGATATTGCCTCTGCTTCTTTTGCTTGCGGCAGGACTCAATCTTGCCTGCGAAGATGAGCCGGCAACAGAAGTGAGTCAAATTGTCTTCCCTGAAACAAACGTGAAATACGGGGCGCATGTTCAACCATTATTTGACCGGGCTTGCGCGTTTACAGGTTGTCATGGACCGGACACGTATCTTGAGCATGAATATAGTCTTGAATCTTATCAAAGCCTCACCAGTCCCCGTGGTCTCCATGATATTGTTATCCCCGGCGATCCGGAAAACAGCATGCTTATCTGGTCGGTAGAAGGTATTCAAGGATATGAGGGGAATAGAAGAATGCCCCTGAACCTACCTACATTAAATGATAACCAAATACGGGGATTACGACGGTGGATTGCGGAAGGGGCTAGAAATAATTAATATTCAAATTGTGAATGGCTTACAGCCCGTAGGGTGAATAGCTAATTGCCAATTATCAATTTTTTATTCACAATTTTAAATAAGAGGAAAGGGTGAGAGTTAACCTTGCGAAGGTTCTCTCGATTCCTTGGATGCAGGTTCAGATTACAATACTTTTGAATCTACTGGGCAAACCTTCGCAAGGTTATCAGCTTTAAAACGTGAAGCCTGAAGCTTGAAACCTGAAACGTGAAGCCTGAAACAGTCAATATAGCTAAGCCGTTTTCAACTCAACTAAATGCGGTGGCTTCACATACTTTGAAACCATTGGCGTTTTCTTCGCGCGCGCTTCAAACTCTCCTCTGAATTTTTTAATCACGCTTTGCACGGGCCACGCAGCGGCGTCTCCTAAAGCGCAAATCGTATTGCCTTCGATATTATTCGCAACGTCAAGAAGCAAATCTATGTCCTGCATCGTTCCTTCTCCATCTAAGAAACGGTGAAGAATTTTTTCCATCCATCCCGTTCCTTCGCGGCAGGGCGTACATTGTCCGCATGATTCATGGTGATAGAAATGTGAGATTCTTGCGAGAACTTTAATCACGTCAGTATCTTCATCCATCACGATGACTCCAGCAGTTCCGATAGAGGTGCCGACAGCTTTTAATGAATCGGCATCCATCTTAACGCCTTCAATCTCTTCGCCGCGCAGCCACATGGTTGACGAGCCTCCGGGGATGACTGCTTTTATTTTTTTATTCCCTTTTACTCCGCCACAACACTTGTAAATCAAGTCGGTTAATAAAACGCCGGTTGGCAATTCAAACACGCCGGGCTTATTGACATGGCCGCTTATTCCGTACAGCAACGGACCGGGATGTTTTGGCGCTCCAATTTTTGAATAAAACTCCCACCCGCGATTCAGAATCATCGGCACGTTGCTGAGAGTTTCTATGTTGTTAATTGTAGTCGGATTACCCCAAACGCCAAACTGGGCAGGGAATGGGGGCTTGACCCGCGGGTAGCCCCGTCCGCCTTCTAATGAATTCATAAGCGAGGATTCTTCGCCGCATATATACGCTCCTGCGCCGCGATAAATCTGCATTTCCGTGCTAAAGCCGGAACCTAAAATTTTCTTTCCAATATATCCTTTGCTATACGCGTCATCCACTGCCGCCTGGAGAAGCTTAATCCACTTTGCGTATTCTCCCCGGATATACACGTAAACGAATTGCACTCCCATTGCATACGCTGCAATGAGAGAGCCCTCAATAAATACGTGAGGGCTAAATTCAAAAATCTGCCTGTCCTTAAATGTTCCCGGCTCGCTTTCATCGCCATTCGCGCAGATGTATTTTGGTTTCTCGCTCTGTTTCGGCATGAACGTCCATTTCAATCCGGTAGGGAAGCAGGCTCCGCCCCGACCCCGCAGGTTGGATTTTTTCACCTCATCGGTAACTGCATCGGGAGCCATCCCCAACGCTTTACGAAGCGCTCCGTATCCTCCATTCTGCTCATAAATTTCAATCTTATGGAGGTTCGGAATGTCTGTTAAGATAAATTGTTCAGTATAGGAATCAATCATTAGTATTTAATTCAACATTCATCAATAGAGGATTGTAGGGCGACTTGCCAGGTCGCCCGGACGATTCAGCGAATCGTCCTGCATCTTATAGAATATTATTCATTGTCAAACTACAAACCACAAACAACAAACTAAAGCTACTTCATCTTCTCCAACAGTTCATCAACCGCGGCGAGGCTGAGGTTTTCATAGTAATCATCATTTGCCTGCAGCATTGGAGCCGTTCCGCAAGAACCTAAACACTCGACTTCTGTAACAGTGAACTTTTTATCTTGCGTAGTTTCTCCAGGCGAAACGCCAAGCCGTTTGCAAATGTGGTCGCGCAGTTCTTCTCCGCCATTCAACATGCAGGAAACGTTCGTGCAAACCTGCAAATGATATTTCCCAACGGGCTTCTGGTTATACATCGTGTAGAATGTAACCACGCCATAGACATGGCTCACCGGAAGGTTCAACAAGTGCGAAACATATTCCATTGCTTCCGGCGAAATCCACCCGTATTGTTCCTGAATCATCCATAGCACGGGCAGTGTCAGTGACTGTGAAGTTTGGAATCTACCTCGCAGCGTTTCTAGTTTTTTTAGATTATCTTCGTTTAACATAGTTCAATGCAAAATTTAATAATGCAAAATGCAAAAAATTTTTTCATTGTTAATTTTGCATTTTGCATTGATAGTTATTTATCCGCTTCTCCCATTACCGGGTCAATGCTGCCGATAATAGCAACCACATCGGAAATAAGCTGACCTTTTGTCAGGAGAGTAAGTGATTGCAAATTGACAAATGACGGAGAACGTATTTTCAACCTCCAGGGTTGTCCTTCGCCGTTGCTGACGATATAAAATCCGAGCTCTCCCTTGGAAGATTCTATGGCGTGGTAAATTTCGCCAACGGGGGGATTGATGCCAAAGTTCACGAGCATAAAATCGTGAATTAATTCTTCCATGTTGCCATAGACGCGGTCTTTCCGGGGCAGGACTTTCTTCGGGTTATTCGTGTGAATGGGACCCTCAGGGATTTTCTCCAAACATTGGCGGATAATTTTTACGCTTTCCTTCATCTCTTGCAGCCGGACGTAAAATCGTGCCAGCGTATCGCTGTCTTGATAAACAGGTACGTGGAAATCAAGCTCGTTATAAATAAGATAGGGGTTATCTCTTCTAATATCATGCTCAATTCCCGCCGCACGAAGGTTTGGTCCCGTCCATCCAAGGCTGATTGCGTCCTCAGGAGAAATGTACCCGACTCCCTCGCAACGTTCAATAAAAATCCTGTTTTTCAATAAAAGCTTTTCACATTCTTCAAGCTTTTCCGGGAACTGCGCGATAAATTCTTTGACCATGTTCAAGCCGGTCTCGCTAATGTCCTGCGCTAATCCCCCGATGCGAGTATAGCTTGTTGTGAAACGTACTCCCGTTAATTCATCCTGAATATCCTGAATTTTCTCACGCTCGCGCCACGCCCATAACAGAACTGTTACTGCGCCGACATCCATCACCATTGTTCCGAAAGCAACTAAATGGGAGGTCAGACGGGCAAGCTCAGCGCAAATTACCCGGATGAATTGCGCACGCCTTGGAACTTCAATTCCTATTAATTTTTCCACGGCGAGAACATACGCGACATTATTGGCAAGTGTTGAAAGGTAATCCAGCCGATCGGTGTGAGGGATGAACTCATGGAACGTCATGTTCTCTGCGAGCTTTTCATAGCCGCGGTGCAAGTAGCCTAAT
Source organism: Bacteroidota bacterium (assembly GCA_004322375.1). Taxonomy (GTDB): domain Bacteria; phylum Bacteroidota; class Ignavibacteria; order UBA10030; family SZUA-254; genus FW602-bin19. Next base: position 436 of record SCUC01000056.1, on the reverse strand, counting down.
TCCGGTACCGCCGAAATAACCGTTTCTCCATCTAACCGAATTAACAAGCGAAGAACGCCGTGCGTTGCCGGATGCTGGGGTCCCATATTTAACACCATATCCGATTCAAGCGGGTCGTCAAACGTTATAGTAGTGTCCTGGTTTTCCAGCGCGCGGAGAATTTTTATTTGAGATTCAGGTAATTGCTCTGTCATATTCTTTCAATGCAAAATTCAAAGTGCAAAAAAATTCATTAAACTATTTATCTTAGCTGAGAGAAGGCTATGAGATTTACGAAAAGATACAGGGGATTTTTTTCATTTTTCATTTTGAATTTTGCATTGTTCCTTAATTTTTCCTCGGCAAGGGAAGCGATCCCGGAATCCCCATTAACGGAAATTCCTTACGTAGTGGGTAGTATTCAAAACCTTCCGGTAAATACATTCGCCGTAAATCC
>SCUC01000499.1 GCA_004322375.1 Bacteroidota bacterium | reverse complement strand
TCTTCCGATCTCGCGCTGCTATTTGCGTAATCATCTGCCCTGCAATCTCGCTCATCACGGAAAGAATCGGTAAATCGCCATTGGCGTCTTCAATCAGCTCGTATCCAATCGCACAGATATGTTTTTGGAGAATAGTTTTCAAAACGCTCGTTGAAGCGATCGGGAGATGGAGAAATGAAAATAGCGTTTGGGTTTCTTCTAAGCGTTCGCAGTCCGCGTCTGTTGGGGGAGAAATTTTAAGCAGGATATCCGAACGCCCGAAGACCTCGTCATTGGTATATACAATTTTTGCTCCTACAGTCTCATACTTTTCGTTAGAAAAGTGGGACGCGATACCCGCATCTTTTTCGACATATACATTATGCCCGCAGCTAACGAGAGATTGAACTCCTGCCGGCGTGAGCGCAACGCGTCGCTCCCGTTGGGGATTTTCCTTATAAATGCCGAAATTCATAAATAACCTTGCGTTCCTTTATTCATTCAGAAAATGTCAATTATTATGCCAGATGAATTTACAGGTTATTGTTAAAATAATAGATTTTTCCTTGATAAAATAAGGGTATCTTTCAGACTTGAGAAGATTGATAGACGGGGTTGTCAGGGGTGAGAAGGAATATTTGTTCCTATCTTTACTCTCTTCCTTGTAAAGCTTCTAATGGGATTATCGTTTTTTTTATCGTATCATTTTCTCATCAAACGAAAGGGGCTGTCTCAAAAGTTGAAGAACGTAGAGGGGTTGTCTCAAAAGTTGTATTGTCATACCTGCAAAGGCAGGTATCCAATCAGCATTCTTCAATTTTGAACGAATTTCTGGATTCCCGCTTTCGCGGGAATGACAGAACAAAACTTTTTGGACAGTCCCTAATAGGAAGATAAACTAAATTCGCAAACATCCTCAACCATATCAGTGCGTCAGCTGCCTCAAATTTGTTCCATCAGCGTTCATGAGCCAGAGATGTCCGCTGCCTGCATGTGGGCAAAGGTCATCCCAGAACAAAAAAACAATGTTATCTCCATCAGGGCTTATGTCAAAATCTAATGCTAAATCAGGAGAAATTTTTTGCATCATAGAGCCCGCTGAGTCCATCATCAAAATGGCATCCGGTTCAATCGTAGGGGGGTCAGAGCGAAAATAAATTAATTCATTAGTGGAGTTATATTTAGGGGAATAATTATCTGTAATATAAGCTCCATCGTCATTAAAAAACGTCAGCCTCGTAACCTGAGAGTCAGGGATAGAAATTTTATAAATGTCTCTCCACAGACCGATAAACAAAAGATGCTTGCTATCTAAAGACCATGAGGGGTCATCCCCTCCGGTGATTCTTCTTTCATTCGTTCCATCAGAATTAATCACTGTAATTTTTCCGTATTCAACAGGTCCGTGGAGCTTATAAACAATCGTGCTTCCATCCGGGCTCCATGCAGGCTCGTAGTTATTCCCGTTGTAGGTGATCTGCGTAATGCTGTTCGAGTCAATGCTTGCGCTATCGAGATTGGTAATGCTCACGGTATAAAGATGTCTATCTGCGCGATTGGTATAGAGCAGCTTTGTCCCATCGGGGTTCCATTCCGGGAACCATGCGTTTCTAATGAGCGGCAGCTTATCACCCGTGCTTGCGTTGATAATCCAGATGCCGGAAAACCAGTCATCGTAAACGCTGTCTTCGTTTACATCAATGCTATCTTCATGTTCGGCGGCTATCCATTCTCCGCCGGGATGCCATGATGGTTCTCTATAATATGCGGGCCAAGGCTGTGGGTCAATTCCAGAGGGGAGGGACGTGAGATAGACCTCACCGACGGAGTTCGCTTTTACCCAGTAGGCTTTTCCCGGTATCAAGGTATCGGCTTCAACATATCCTCCGTCGGAAATAAAGTCATAAAAACCTGTTGTAAGTATTCCCGCAGGTTCTGTCATTATCGTATCCGTCAACACCTTCTTGCTTGTCGTGCCAATAATATTCCATCCTGCTTTCACGTGTACTGAAACTATGGGCCACATAGGACATTTAATGATATGCGTTGTTTCCGCTTGTGATACCTTCAACCAGTATCCCTTTCCGTCTG
>SCUC01000498.1 GCA_004322375.1 Bacteroidota bacterium | reverse complement strand
CCCCAGTCAACCGAGCTGCCCCAGACTCCCGGTAAGCCCGCGTTAATATTGATAAAAGTATCTTTATCATTTCTATAAATAATGGAATAAAATGTACTGCCCCTATCCGGCGAACCACATAAAAATAAATCTTCATCACCATCTCTATCGTAATCTGCCCAGGCGACACTTCCACCATTTAAGGGTATTAGATTTGCTTCGATATCAACAAATTTACTGTCGTCGTTCTTGTAAATTCTACTAACCGGATTTAAGGCTAAAGTATCTGTTCTACCGGTAATCGCAAAATCGAAATCCCCATCATTATCAAAGTCAGCCCAGGACATTCCACGTTCAGTTGCTAAACCAATAATATCAGCGTCAATATCGGAATATACCCCGGCATCATTATTGTAAATTTTTGTAATGTGGTTAGTATCATCCCACCCGGCAACAATAATATCGTAATCATTATCATTATCATAATCAAACCACAACGCATCTCCCGTGAAAACACCGCGGAGGTTTGCAGGAACGAGTTCAAAGGTGATAGTATCTTCAGTCACATTATGTGCAGCATTCGGTTTGGACTGAGAAGAGGAAAAGGAATATTCAGAGGGAGCGATAGCATTACTTGTACGATCAAAAGGAAACCACGGCGATACTTTGCCCGGCAACTTCTGTCCTAGCAATGTCTGTGCGTTGCAAAAGATAAGAACAACAAATAATGGGATGATGGTTTTTTTTGTAATGCTGGTACGCATAAAAATTTCTCCTATAATAATTTTTTTGCTACAGTAAAATTCTTAAACTATTTCTAACTGGAATTGAATTTACATCGGTATCGTCCCTTACCTTTCACGCCTCAGAGGAGAGAATAATCTAACTATCTTATCGCTCATCAGAAAGTACTATGCCACAATTTCCGATGGCTATTAAGTTTACGAAATAAAAGAATAAAAATCAAGTAAAAAAAATGAAAACCATATCCATATAAGAATAAAAGAGCATCATCTTGAAGATGTTCAATCAAAATTTTACCGGCAAGATAACCATCACCGAAATTCCTTTTTTCCTTTAACGTGAATATCGTAATAATGCCTTTTCAGCATGTTTGCATAGTACCGTATTATCGTAGGTATTGCCTGCGCGGGAAAGTAGGTGAACCAAAACCGGAACATGTTAACTACGTTAAAGCTGCTTTTTTGATTAAATAATAAATAGAGGAGCTTAAATTTATAATTCTTTTTCTTCTTTTGGATTGTTTCCGATTCCTCGTAGTCGTGCCAGACAATCGCTCTGGGATTGCTGATGAGTTGAAATCCTTTTTTCTTCGCGCGCACGGAATATTCAACATCGGCAAACGACATCTTATATCGTACATCCCAGAAACCTATAGCTTTAACAATGTGCAATGGGTAAAATTGACTGGAACCATCCAACGCGTCAACTGGGAACGGTTCCTCGTATGTCTTGCCGTCATCTTCTGTATCCTTGCCGAGCCAAGTAATGCCTATACCGATAATACGCTTTGTTACAACCCCTCCCACTGCCCAGATAACTTTGTTCGTGCGTAACTTGTATGACCTGGCGGCAAGAACGCTATTCGGATGTTGCTGCGCGCATTCTACTTGAGCAGCAAGAAGACCCGGCTCGACATAATTATCGTCGTTAAACACTGTTGCATAATCAAACCCGTTATCAATCGCGTATTGCAAGCCGATATTACAGCTTCCAGCAAAAAACTGATTGCCGTCTGCAAAGAGTTGCACAATGTTGGGATACTCTTTTTCTACCATCTCTTTTGTGCCATCCGAACAACCATCATTCACCACAATAATTGTAAAATTATCGTATTGCACTTTTTTCCAATGCTCAAGAGCCGTACGCAATCTTGCTTTATTGTTAAACGTTGGTATGATAACAGCGACCGAGGGATTCATGGTATGACTACATTATCCTGCCGAAAGGAACGAACAAAATGTTCTACGGATTCTCTTGTCGAAGGAACAGGAAAGATTTTTTTGAGCTTTTCAATGTTGACCTCGTAGAGTTCCGGCTTAGGTTCTTCACCTGCATACGATAGCGTGTACGAAGGTATCATTTGTTGAATTTCTCTCAACGAGATAACTCCATCGCCACAGACATTAAATATTTCATTCTGAATGCCACGGGAAAGAAGAAACGAAATTACCTTGCCTGCTTTTTTCGTAGGGAAATATTGATACTTCGATTCAATATTCACGCGGAGGGGAACGCCATGGAGCATATC
>SCUC01000497.1 GCA_004322375.1 Bacteroidota bacterium | reverse complement strand
AGAACATGGAGGCGGCATCACTTCATCGTGGATAGTCAGGTTGCCTCTGAAAATACATTGAGAATTTTGAGCTTGCACAATCAAGCTGGCAATAATTAGCAGGAAACTCAGGCATAGCAATTTTTTCATGTCATTATCCTCTTGTCACAATATTATTCATTTCATTCAAAGGTAGTACGACGTTGTAGAATCAATGTAACTGAAAAGAACAAACGTAGTATTGATTAAAAGCACACCGGCGATGATGGTATATATGAATCTAAGAATGGGGCTGTCTCAAAAGTTGCGTTGTCATATCCGCGAAAGCGGGTATCCAAACATTATTCGTAGAAACCGATGCAATTATTGGATTCCCGCTTTTGCTGTAATGACAAAAATGTTTTTGAGACAGCCCATCCAGAAGAATATTGCTATTTCATCATAATCATCTTTTGCGTGAGAACAGAGCTTGCTACCCCGTCGTTCGCAGTCAACCGGTACGTATAGATTCCGCTCGATACGGCATGACCGGCGCTATTTTTTCCATCCCACGATACCCGGTAATACCCAACATCTTGATGTTCGGCAACAAGAGTTGTTACTTCCTGTCCGAGCATATCATAAATTTTTAATGATACCGTTGCTGCTTTCGGCAGCTCATACTTAATTGAAGTTGTCGGGTTGAATGGATTCGGGTAATTCTGGCGTAAGAGAAATTCCTGTGGAACTCTCTGCGGATCACCGACGCCCAATACTGAAAGCTCACCGCTCAGTTCAGGCGTATCGCCGAATTCTTTCCAGACGACCCGTTCGCTTATCTGTTGATTGCCGATATATACCGTTACCTGCTCATTCTTCATCGCTCCTTCATCTTGAGAAGTGGAAGGATTATCGCCGTAAATCGGTAATGCAAAAACTCCATCCGCGAGGAATTTCGCTGTTCCGCAAATAATGCCATCGCTATCAACAGCTTTTATCTCCGTGTCTTTTGAGATTGGCGTTCCATGAATTGTAACGTCCACCCCATACGCAAAGATAGCTTCCGGCAAATTGATGTTTGATAAAACCTGTCGCGGTTTTATTTCGGCGACTGACTTTGTTACTTCAATGTCATCCGGATAAGTAAGAAGACCCGGAACATTAACATTCACGAAATACCCCTCCCCTTCGTTCATGGTGGTGAATCCGCCTTCAGGATAGAAATTGAAGTAACCGCTCCCATCATCATCCCGTTCCCATTCAAGAGCAACGTTGAGATTATCAGGCAAGAGAGATTGTAACGCATTATCAACATCATTTTCATCTTGCGGCAGGTAAGAAACAAAATTATACCCATAGCTCACATGAATCGGGAACGAGTTGCACACCGGCACGCCCCAGACATAGAGAGGCTCGATGCTTTCACCTGAAGTCCTGACAAAATATCCTTTTGTGAAATCCGTAACCTGGAAGGGATTATATTCCCCCAGAGCGGGAATGTAAAAATCGAAACGCGGGTTGGTGATTCCGTCATTCACGAAATCCAGAATAATTTTGATGCTGCCGCTCTGCAATTGATTGAAGAATACATCGGTAACAGCCGGGAAATCCGGTTTCACATTCCACGAAACGGCATTGTACCCATCATAGAGAGGAATCTCAAGCACTCTGAAATCCACTCCCTCGATGTCGTGACGCGTATAACCGCCTGTCGGTGGAAAATCGGGACTGAATACTGTATAGCCGCATAGCTTTTCAAACATGAAGCTGCATCCGGAACTCACGCCAAAGTAAATTGTATCTCCTTCTTCAATTCCCGCCTGTCCTTCTTGAATCGAGATTGCGTAATTAATATTATCAACAATCTCGCCCGGCGATACTTCAATCAGCGATGCTTTAATCAATTGGAAATCTGTCGTCAATGCAACAATGACGGAATACTTGGGCGCCGGGCTTCCTTCCATCGTTGCGAGACCGGAGAAAATTTGTTGTCCGACATCGCTCGCGGGCAGTTCACCCTGTCCCGCCAAAAATATCGTGTCAGTAGAGATATTGGTAAAGACAATCATCAATGAGATATACTCGCCCGGTGATGGCGGTGAGAAGCTCACATCTATTGTAACAGATTCACCTGTTCCGATTGTCGAGCTTCCGGGATTATTTGCCGTGAATGCCTCATCAAGCGATGAAAATCCATAAATTTCAATATTCCCCGTCCCTACGTTAGTTAATGTGAGCGGCAGGGTTTTCGTCTGACTGGGAGCAACGGAAGGGAACGTTATACATTCACGGTCGTAGGCAAGTACAGGAGCCGATTCCATATTCCCGAAGTTATTGGAGGAAACCACCTGTCCCGGTTCATCAATATAGACATTATAATAACCGTAATACGGTGCAGTTTGTACCCAGCCGTCTCTCATTTCCTCGATTAAAATATATTCTCCCATAGGCACGTTGGAGATTGTAAACTCTCCATTTGAATCCGTCGATGCAGAATCAAACGTGATTATGGAATCGAGGAAGCTATCGTATGTCAACAGATAGATATGCCATCCTTCAATCCCCGGCTCCTCACCCCAATAGCCATTGCCATCAAGGTCATTCCATTTCGCCCCCGTTACAGAGCCCGGCAACGGATAATTGCCAAAGTCCAGCTTATCAACGATGCCGCCACTATCTATTGTTACGGTAAAAGTGGTTTCAGCAGGCGAAGTTTGGGTCCAGCCTTCTTGCTGAATTTCTGAAACCGTGTAGGTTCCCGGCAGGAGGTTAATAAATGTATAATTTCCGTATGGATCGGTCCATGCTGTATCGGATGCCGCGCCGCTAAGGATAATCCCCCAGTCTTCAATTCCCTCCTCACTCTCATCTTTCAGTCCATTATTATTTTCATCACTGAACTTCATCCCTGATATTTTTCCTGTGCCAAACTCGCTTGGCGCGGAACCGACGGGCAGCTCAACAACGGCTAGTACAAGGGAAAGGCAGTCATCATATACACCCGTTGAAAGCCATATATCATTATTGCCCGGAGCAAGATATGAGGTAATATCAAAATTTACTATATCCCACATGCTCCCGTTTTTGTCTGTTGCAACCAGAGTATCATAAGGAACTGTCAATCCATCGAAGATGTGATCGGTATCCGTAAGTGCGTACCCGTTGAGATAGACATTATCATCAAGCCATTCCTGTCCGTCCGAGACATGCAATGTCATCATCGCCTGTCCGGAAGTATAATTGATGCCATTCAGCATAACATTCCATCCGGGAGCATCGTAATCGTTAGCAATATTGGAATCATTTCCATCGAACAGAACATAATCATGATTATTCAATGAATCGCCGTCATCGTAAAAAACGATGAGGGTCGCGCCATTAACGTTCACATCACCACTGTTCTTCACAAAATTTGCAAGGGCATATTCCGTGACGGCCGAGGAAACCAAATCAGTGACATCCGCGCGGTACGCTTGACTGTTATTGTACCCCCAGCAATTATCATCGGAAAAACCGATATTCTCGCCGAAGATTTCTGTTCCATTGAAGAGGACTCCGGCGTTGGCTTCCGGGTCAGTCGAATTTGTCGGGCCATTCCAATACAAAAACGCTTTCAAAATAGAGACAGAAGGAGTGCTGTAGCTAATGGTCAAGGTTCCATTGCCGCTATCCCGCATACCGCCGTATCCACCGCTTGTCATATCCACATCGCGCATAATAAGGAAATTCGCGATATCGTTCATTGCAGATTTCCCCCCATGACTGCGCGAAAAGAGAGCGCGGTCTTGTGAAGAAATCCTTCCATCACGCTCGTGCATATTATTATTGTTCGATGATGTTGAATTGCGTTTTTGATTGGCTTCACGCAGCGTTGCTTTGATTTCAGAAAGAGTTTTCGACGAAACTCCTTGCTTCGTGGCATGTAGCTTTGCAGCTTGTCGCTGCGAGTTGGCTTGCAGCTTTTTTATCCACTGAGATTTGTTTCCCGCCAGTGTTCCACCGGCAACGAATAAGAAACAAAGAACGGCAAGAATGATATAATGCGCTTTAGTACCGATGTTCATAGGTTCCTCGTTGTTTAGGTTTGGTAATTGTAGTAATTAAAAATTTCAAACTCTGCTAAAGTAGAGAAGTTCTTTTATTAAACCTATAATCCCCATCACAATTGATGAATAAAATTCATACATACTGTACCCCTTAAAAACATCAAGCGATGGGATATGCCAAAATTATAGCAATATTCTTTACCCCATCGCTTGATAATAATCCTGAGGTCAGAGTTTACTCAAGCTCCGATTCTCTGCAACATCCCGGACCCTTATTTCAAAAGCATCATCTTGCTCACGCTCTGGAAGCCCGAAAAACCTTTGGAAGCATCAACAGGCTCAGCGCTGATTTTGTAGAAATAGATACCGCTTGCAAATTGTGAAGCGTCAAGCTGAACATCATACACTCCTGCCGTTTGTCCTTCTCCAACGAGCGAAGCTACCTCTCTGCCGAGAACATCGTACACGCTTAAGCGAACGAAAGCATCTACCGGCAGCTCGTAACGGATTGACGTCGTCGGGTTAAATGGATTGGGATAATTCTGCCGCAGAGCAAATGCCGTTGGAAGAACATTCTCCTCTACTAATAGTCGAACAGTTGTGTTTGCATTAGGTATTGCTACCTTTCCGTTTGAGGTCATAGCAGTGATACTATGATTTCCGCGTTCATCGGTTACTTCAAGTGAGTATTTTGACCGCGAGGTACCGTTCGTATTCCAGCGTATCGTCACCGGGTAAGCCCCTGTCGTGATGCGAAGCGGATGTGTTCCTTTTTTGATATCGGAAGCATGAACGGCAACCATTAGCTCTGAACCAAATCGAGCATCGAATGAACCTGCAGGAGGCGGTGGGGGTAATTCATACCGCGAAGCATTAGCATCCTTTCCGTCATAATGCCCGAAGAATAACGATTGTGAACGACCTGCAGCATCACGCACATTCAGGCTATTCAAGGTGGAGAGATTCATAAGGTGTTGTTGCTCTTCCGAATTTGCTTTCGCTAGCGTTCCGTTAATAATCACTGAACCGCTTGCGTCGGTCTTCATCCAATATGCTCTTCCGGGATCAATCGTGGAGGAAATCACGTAACCGCTATCCGGGTTGTACCACATAAAGCTCGATACGATGTTCACGGGTGAAACAGGAATCACCGAGCCAACAGGAATGCTGCTCGAAACCGAACCGATCATATTCCACTTTTCCCGGACTGCAACAGTGTCGGTTTCTCTCGGGTCACCGACAATAAGATGTGTTTTTGCTGCAGTGAACTTCAACCAGTAGCCTGCGCCATAGTCCAACGTTGTTCCGGAAGAATACGAGCCGTCATAGGAAAATGCGTTTGAGGTTGGCGAAGGGAATACGGTTGTAGTCGTATTATCATCAACAGTAACCGGCAAAGAGACCATATTCCAATCTTTCTTTAGCGAGAACCTTGCAAAATTAATATCAAATGCCGTGCCCGGCTCGAAAGCAATTGCGAGCAAGTTTGCACGTCCCGCGGAGCCGATAAGAACACCTGTACCGGTGAGCGTATCAATGTGGATCAATCTATTCGTCTGGGCGCTACCGGAACCGATGAGTCCGAATAAATTACCATTCGCATCGAATAGAATATCTTGTGTTACCTGTGCAAACCCGGTGGATCCGACAAGTGTGGGGATAAGCGATGGTAAATTAAATTTATAGACGTTATCCAATGTGCCGCTTACAGGCCTGGTTGTTGCCCATAGCTGTCCCGTAACAGGATTGAACGCAAGTCCTGAAAGAAGCAACCCGGTGCTACCAACTTCGGTTGTAACGCCACTATTAATGTTTACGCTATAAAGCTTGCCGTTCAATCTGCCGACATACGCGATGCTGTCGTTAAGAAACGCCATCCCTTTCAATGTAGGATAATTGACAAACACGGTGGGATGGGCGTCACCTTTGTCGCTATTCACTCTCACAATATTAAATCCTGCTCCTGATGTTGCCAATCCCATCAGCTCATTTGTTGTAGGATGTACTCTCAAGCTTACAATTTGATCCGTGCCGGAAGAACCGATGAGGTTCGTAGAGCCATTTTCTGTAGACATCGCATATACTTTTCCGAAGTCCGTGGTGTTCGATGATGCATACATTTGACCCGTTTGTGCGGGGATGATATGAAATGCAGACCCGGAAACGCTCACGAGAATCGGTGAGCGGTCAACATCATCGCTGGTGATTGTCACATCAGCCGCGTGAGTTCCTGTATCTTGCGGAGTGTAAAGCACGTGGATATCTAAAGAATCTCCCGATGCAAGTAGGTGGGGGAACCCCGGCAGCCCGACCAGCTGGAAGTGCGGACCCGGCACGCTGATATCAGAAACCGATACTGCATCCGTACCGAAATTTTTCATATAGACTACGAAGGTATCGCTTACAAGACCAACTTCCTCTATATCGAATGTTTTTGTAACAGGCGTTGCATACAGATATTTTCCGTCAACCGGCGATAATTTTATCTGACCAACCCAGGTTGCCCAGTTGCCGCCGCTGGTTGAGTATTCTCCATTGACCCAAACTGAAAGCGAGTCTGAAGGATCAAGCGATGCGCCTGAGTAATCCCCCCACCGGTTTCTTCCATTCCCGACAATTTCGTAATGACCCTCACCGGCTTTCACAAGAACACTCGACGACAGTCCGGGTCCATCTCCATCTTTTCTCCCTGCTACATACACCCCGGGATAATCATTGATGCTGGATTGCGTGTAAGTAATAACAACATTCTTATTTCCATCAACCATAAGGGATGGATAATAATGCCAATACCAATCTTCTCCTAACGCTGCATCTTCCAGCGTTACACCCGTATGGGGATTAAGCCGCACATACCGCACAGCCGAAAATATGCTTCCCGAATCGTTTGCAATTGAGTGCGCCACCCATAACGAACTATCCCTGTAAATTGCCCTGTGACGGATGTCGCTTCCCCCCGCTTCAATATCTACAGTGGTGCCGCCTAACTGTTCAGCATTCCCAGCAACATAATACTCTGTTACAGGA